>CADCPE010000276.1 GCA_902803275.1 uncultured Erysipelotrichaceae bacterium | reverse complement strand
TATCCGGCTGAAGTCCGGCACAGGTGCCTACTCTTATGACATTTTCCACACCTAGATGCGCAAATTCTTCCATGGCCAAAGAAACACACATGCAGCCCATGCCGCTGGAAACTACCGATACCGGGGTTCCAGCCTGAGTGTATCCGCTGTAGGCGGCAAAGGTGCTTCTTTGTCCGATGAATCTGGCATCCTTGAACTGTCTGGCGATCAGTTCGCAGCGATGCGGATCCCCCGGCAGCAATACGGTCTTAGCCAGATCGCCGGGTTTAAGTCCGGTAAAACGCAACCTGCCCTGTTCATCATATAGAGGTTGAGTATGGCGATACTTAATCACTTGTTTACCTCCTTCTTGATTATTGTTTTCCATTTCTTACTTTCATTATAGCTTCTTATTATCATAAAACCATTTGAAAAGGCAGAATCATATCTGCCTTGTCATTACTGGTTTATATATTTCTTTATCAGACACGCTTTAAGCAGGCCTTTGAACAGCGGATGCGGTTTATGGAAACGGGACTTGAATTCCGGATGAAACTGCACGCCGATGAAATAGCTGCTGTCCTTATATTCCATAGTCTCAACGATATATTCATCAAAAGAAGTACCTGATAAGACCATTCCATTGTCCATGAGTATCTGTCTGAACTGATTGTTGAACTCATAGCGGTGGCGGTGTCTTTCTTTGATATCCTGCTGCTGATAGAGTTCTCTGATCAGGGTTCTGTCCTTGAGACGGCAGTCATATGAACCAAGTCTCAATGTGCCGCCCTTATCTGTCAGATCATTCTGATCAGGAAGGAAGTCGATGACTTTATATTCGCTTTCAGGATCAAATTCACGGGAATTGGCATTGTTCATTCCGCAGACATTGCGGGCAAATTCAATGACCGCTATCTGCATGCCTAGACATATGCCAAGATATGGTATGTCATTGATACGGCAATGCTTCGCACTTGCGATCATGCCTTCGATGCCTCTGCTTCCAAAACCGCCCGGTACGATGATCCCGTCGCAATCCTTCAGCTTTTCCTGCACATTGTCATCATTTACCGTTTCCGAATCGATCCATTTGATCCTGACTTTGCAGTCAGTGGCGTAACCGGCATGAGTGAGAGCTTCGCTTATCGAAAGATAGGCGTCATGAAGCTTCACATACTTGCCGACCAGCCCGATCGTGATGCCGTATCTGAGATGCTTGGCCTTGTTGATCATTTCCTTCCATTGAACAAGATCCGGTTTCCCTGCTTTGATATCAAGCTGTCTGCATACTATATCGCCGAGCTGCTGCTTTTCCAGCAGCAATGGAATTTCATACAGGATAGGTATCGTCCTGTTTTCAAAGACGCAGTCCTTGGGAATGTTGCAGAACAAGGCGATCTTTTCAAAGATGTCTTTCTCCAGATGCTTTGAACATCTAAGGACGATCATATTCGGTTTTATGCCCATCCCCTGCAGCTGTTTCACGGAATGCTGAGTCGGTTTTGTCTTGTGTTCCTTTGAACACTCCAGATACGGAACCAGCGTTACATGTATATAACATGCATTTTCGCTGCCGACTTCCAGTCCGATCTGCCTTATGGCTTCGATGAAAGGCTCAGATTCGATATCACCGATCGTACCGCCTACTTCGCAGATCAGCACATCAGGATCATTCTTGCTGGCAGCCTTGAAAATGAATTCTTTTATTTCATTGGTTATGTGCGGGATGACCTGAACGGTCTTGCCCAGATACTCGCCTTTTCTTTCCTTGTTCAAAACATTCCAGTAGACCTTTCCGGTCGTGAGGTTGGAATACTTGTTCAGATCCTCATTGATGAATCTTTCATAATGGCCAAGATCAAGGTCGGTCTCCGCGCCATCTTCGGTGACATACACTTCGCCATGCTGATAGGGCGACATGGTACCAGGGTCGACATTTATGTAGGGATCGAGCTTCATAGAAGCGACTTTAAGTCCCCTGGCTTTCAGCAATCTGCCTAAAGATGCGGCTGTTATACCCTTCCCTAAGCCGGATACAACTCCGCCTGTTACAAAGATGAATTTTGTCATAAGGCCCTCCGAATAAAATAAAAACAACACCTGAGCGTTGTCGTTAATGATGGGGTTTAAAAACCATCTTCCATGAACTATCAACCCATGGAAACAATTTTAAAGTACGGCCGTACATCAAAATTCTTTTATATACTAACCCTGCAAAAAGATACTTGTCAAGATTTATGTCGGGAAATAATTCCGGGAAATTTCATGCATAAAAAAGACTGATCATTTGCTGACCAGTCTGCTTATTTTTTGAATGATTCTTCTACTTGACCGTGATGATCTTCATGAAGTTGGCGCTGCCTTCTCCTGTAGGATAACCGGCAGAAAGAATGATCTGCGAACCCGGCTTGATGCCGTAGGATTTGACAACACTTGAGGCAAGCTCGTCATCGTTGGTCATATTGTTTTCAACATATGACAGGATCGGTTTTACACCCCAGTAGAGTTCCAGCTTGCCCTGAGTCGATTTGGTGAAAGTTACCGCAAAGATAGGTACAGGCGGACGGTATTTGGAGATCCTTCTGGCTGTAGTACCACCCTGGGTGAAGATGACGATGGCCGAAATATCCAGAGTCAAAGTCGCATCTGCGATGGCGATACCGATCGCATCCTGGATCGACTTGTCGTTGGTCATCTTGGCATGTTCAAGATTCTCTCTGTAAGGGATGATCTTTTCGGTTGCGGAAGCAATCCTGGCCATCGTATCGACAGCTTCGACCGGGTATTCTCCGGCTGCTGTCTCCGCTGAAAGCATTACCGCATCTGAACCGTCAAGGACCGCATTGGAAACATCGGCGGCTTCAGCACGGGTACAGCGCGGATTGCTGGTCATGGAGTCCAGCATATGAGTCGCGGTAATGACGGCTTTGCCTTTACGGTTGGCCGCATGGATGATCTTCTTCTGGTAGATCGGCACATAGGCAGTTTCTACTTCAACGCCCAGATCGCCTCTGGCGACCATGACGCCGTCAGCTACTTCCAGGATCTGTTCAAGATTGTCGAATCCTTCCTGGTTTTCGATCTTGGCGATTATCTGGATCTTCGGTTTGCCCATCTGGGTGATGATCTTTCTGATCGAAAGAACATCTTCCGGTCTTCTGACGAATGAGGCAGCGATAAAGTCAACATCCTGCTTGCAGCCGAATTTGATATCTTCATCATCCTTGATCGAGATAAAAGGCATTGAAAGCTTGACGCCCGGAACGTTGCATCCTTTTCTGGATGCCAGGATGCCGTTTACTTCAACACGGCACTTCATTTCATTGCCGTCATTTTCCAGAACGGTCAGTCTCTGCTTGCCGTCATTTACCAGGATGAAATCATCCTTCTTGACATCATCGAAGAGTTCCTTGCACTGGATTGTGAAACGATCATGTGTACCCAGTATGTCTTCTCTTTGAATGGTCACGATCTCGCCTTTCTGGTATTTTTCTTCGCCCTTTTCAAAATCACCGAGTCTGATCTCCGGTCCCTTGGTATCAAGCAGGATACCCAGATTTACACCGTTTTCCTTTTCGACTTTTCTGACCATGGCGATCCTTGCCGCATGTTCCTCATGGCTGCCGTGAGAGAAATTAAGTCTGACGATATTCATACCGGCCTGTGCCATCTTCAGGATCGTGTCATAGTTGTCGGATGCCGGTCCTAAAGTACATACGATCTTTGTCTGTTTTTCTACCATTCCAGTGCCTCCTTGTATTCAAACACTATTTAATTCTATCAAATATTGCCTATTTCCAACTATTAATCTTGTCCAGGTATTCCTTGGCCTTGGTATAGCCGTGATAGTAGGAAAGTGTCAGTTCATCTTCATTGGACTCGAGTCTTCCGACTTCTTGCATGGTCAGCCTGATGATGACGGCCTTTCCTTCTTCCTCCAGTTTTTCGGATAAGGCTACCTGATTTTTGTACAGATCGTTCCTGTTCAATACGGCTTCCAGGAAATTAGGATGATCACCGTATATCCTTCTGAAAAGAAGCTTAGTCGGTTCATTCATTACGGAGAAGTTGCCCTTCTTTCTGGTCAGAACGATCACCAGCTTGTCACAGCCTTTTTCCAGAGCTCTTTCAACAGGTATCGAATCACAGATGCCTCCATCAAGATAGAGCTTTCCGTCGATCTCTACCGGTGAGGTAAGCCCCGGCATCGAACATGAAGCCTTGCCGATGAGCTTTGATCTTTCGGCATCTCTGGTGCTCATGTATTCGGGCTTGCCGGTATCGATGTTTGATAAGACGGCTTCCCATTCCATGTCGTTTTTCACAAACTCATCATAGGAAAAACCGTACTTCTCGGCATACTCATCAAAGACCTTTTCCAGGTCGACAAATTTGTGCGAAGTCACCATCTGCGGCACACCATAGAAAGAATTGAAGGGATTCTTCTGGATCACGCAGCTTCTGAAATAGCCTCTGTTTCCCGCAACATACTGATAAAGGTTGCAGCACCCTGCACTTACGCCGACTACGTAGTCAAAGTTGATTCTGTTGTCTAGCAGGCAGTCGATGACTCCTGAAGTAAAGACACCTCTGAGCCCTCCGCCTTCCAGCACCAATCCTGTTTTACTCAATATACTCACCTGCTTTCTTTATTCGTTCATGAAGTCCATGTCCTTGATCTTCATGTATATAGGTAAACCTATCGCCAATACCGCTATCTCTCCGGCAAATACCTGCAGCATATATATAGGGATCATATCCACACTCTTGAAGATATAGCCCAGTTCAGCACCGATGATCACGCCGTTGATAGCAGCGATCATAAAGGCACTCAGCAACGGATAGCCATGGAAGCGGCGCTTTCTCAAAAGATATGCACACAGACAGGCTATAAAAGTCGCCAAAGTGCCGAAAAAAACATCAGCGATCCCTAATCCGCCCAGGAATAAATTAGAGAGAAAACAGCCGATAACCACGCCCCAGAAAGCCCAGAGATGATCGATGCTTAAAAGACAAAGCATCTCCGAAAGTCTGAACTGAAAAGGCCCGAAACTGATCGGCTGAAAAACAGCGCATACCGCAACATATATGGCAGCCAGGATCGTCGCTTTAGCGATTTGATTGTTATCTTTCATAATAAAAATAGTAACAGGTTCCCCCTGCTACTATTTTAATCCAATTCGGCTTTTCCGGTATATAGCTGATAGTATCTGCCTTTGAGTTTTATCAGATCCTCGTGAGTTCCTCTTTCGATGATCTCACCATGTTCAAGGACGATGATCGCATTGGCGTTCCTTACTGTTGAAAGTCTGTGAGCGATGACGAAGACCGTTCTGCCCTTCATCAGTTCATCCATGCCTTTCTCGATCAGCTTTTCGGTATGAGTATCAATCGAAGATGTGGCTTCATCAAGGATCATTACCGGCGGATCGGCTACGGCACATCTGGCGATATTGAGCAATTGTCTCTGGCCTTGCGAAAGATTGGAACCGTTGGCTGTAAGCATCGTATTGTAGCCGTGCGGCATCCTTTCAATAAAGGAATCCGCATTGCTTATTTTGGCAGCTCTGATACACTCTTCATCAGTCGCATCCAGCCGTCCGTATCGGATGTTCTCCATGATCGTTCCGGAGAACAGATTGGTATCCTGAAGTACGACACCGACCGATCTTCTAAGATCATCCTTTCTGATCTCCTTGATCGGGATGCCGTCAAAGGTGATCATGCCTTCCTGATCTTCGACATCATAGAAGCGGTTGATCAGATTGGTGATCGTCGTCTTGCCTGCACCGGTGCTGCCGACGAAGGCGATCTTCTGGCCCGGTTTGGCATAGAGCGAGATATGTTTGAGGATATCCTTGCCATCGACATAGCGGAAGCTGACATCATCGAATCTGATGTCTCCTTTAAGTTCAATATACTTAGGAGGTTCGATCGGGATCTTCCACGCCCAGCGTCTGGTCTTGCTTTCGGTTTCGACAAGTTCTTCCTTTTCTTCTTCAACATTGACCAGTTCAATGATTCCGTAGTCAAGCTCCGGTTCCTTGTTCATGAGATCAAAGACTCTTTCAGCGCCGGCCAAAGACATCATGATGCCGTTGAACTGCTGTGAGAGATTGGAGATCGGCCCTGAGAACTGTCTTACAAAAAGCAGGAATGAAGCCAGATCACCGATCTTCATCGTTCCTTCGATGCACATCTTGCCCCCGGCAACAGCTACGACGGCATAGGCTACGTAGGCCAGGTTGGCATTTATCGGCATCAGCATTGAAGCGTAGGCATTGGTCCTTACCGAATATTCATACAGTTTATCATTGAAACGCTTGAATCCGTTTAAAGTTTCCTTTTCATGGTTGAAGACCTTTATTACTTTCTGGCCTGAGAACATCTCCTGGGCATAGCCGTTGATGTTGGAAACCTGCTGCTGCAGTCCTGCGAAAGTCTTTCGGGAACTCTTGGCCAGAAAGAAGGTTATGCAGAACATGCCGATCAGCACGCCGACCATGATTACAGCTAAACGCAGATTGATGATAAACATGAAGATGAAACAGCCTATGATCGTGATCATCGTCGTGATCAGGGTTGGGAAAGCATCGGCGATCATCGGACGGATCGTATCGATGTCGTTGGTATAGTAGTTCATCACTTCACCATGCGTCCTTCTGTCAAAGAACTTGACCGGAAGCTTCTCCATGACTCTGAAAAGATCCTGTCTCATCTCATTCAGCATGCCCGTAGAGACGATCGAGATCAGCTTGGAGAAGGCTAAAGAAGAAATGATGCCTGATGCATAGATGAAGATCATCAGTCCCAGCATCCGGGCAAATCCGCTCATATCCGGATTTTCCTTGCCGATATAAGGAACGATATAGTCATTGATTATCGGTGTGAAAAGATAGGAGCTCAATACGCCGGTAAAAGAAGACAGGATGACAAAAATGATCGTCGCTATAAACTGTTTCTTGTAGTGTCTGTTGATATAGGCAAAGGTATTACCGATCGTACCGATGACATCGTTTGCCCTGGATGTTCTCAACTGTCTGTAATTTGTATCAGCCATTATTCCAGAGCTCCTTCCATCTGCGTATTGTAAAGATCGCGATATACCTCGTTTCTCTTTAACAGTTCTTCATGATTGCCGATATCCTGTATCTCACCCTCGTTCATGATGATGATCCTGTTGGCTTCCTTGACCGATGCAACACGCTGAGCGATGATGATCGTCGTCATGCCGCCGAGCTTTTCTTTCAAAGCCAGCTGGATACGATGATCGGTATCGGTATCGACAGCACTGGTAGAGTCATCAAGGATGATGATCTTGGGGTGCTTCAGCAAAGCTCTGGCGATGCAAAGACGCTGCTTCTGTCCGCCGGAGACATTGACGCCTCCCTGGCCCAGATCGGTCTCATATTTCTTCGGCATATTCTGAATAAAATCGTCAGCCTGGGCATAGGTGCAGGCTTCAACGATCTGTTCATGGCTCGCTTCCGGGTTGCCCCATTTCATATTCTCTTCGATCGTTCCGGTAAACAGCGTATTCTTCTGAAGTACCATTGCCACCGCGTCACGAAGATTATTGAGCTTGTATTCCTTGACCGGTCTGCCGCCTACTCTCACCTCGCCCTGACTTGCATCATAAAGGCGAGGGATAAGCTGTACCAGAGTGGACTTGCTGGAACCGGTAGGACCAAGGATTCCGATAACCTCACCGGAATCGATCTTGAGATTTATATTGTTCAATACGTTCTTTTCACTTCCTTCAAAGTATTTGAAGGAAACGTTTTTGAATTCGATCGAACCGTTTTCTACCTGCAGATCAGGATCGGCATCATCATCGGTGATCGTCGGTTTTTCATCCAGAATTTCATTGGCACGGTCGACCGATGCCTGAGCCATGACGATCTGCAGGAAGACATTCGAGATCATCAGAAGGGCAAACAGGATGGCTCTTACATATGACAGGAAAGCCATGAAGTTGCCGGTACTCATCGATCCAGCTATGACATCCTTGCCACCGAACCAGGCGATCGCGATCATGCAGCAGTACATGACCGTTTCAAAAAACGGTCTGTTGATGATGACGATATTTTCCGCAAAACGCTGAGCTTTCATGACGTTGATCGTAGACTTGTCGAACTTCTCGTTCTCATAGTCTTCTCTAACGAAAGTCTTGACAACTCTGATGCCGTCGATATTCTCTTCAAGATTGGCATCCATTGCATCGAACTTCAGCATCATCTCCCTGAAACGCGGATGAGCTTTTGAATAGATGAATATCAGGCCAAAACCCAATACCGGAATGGCGATCGCAAAGATCCCTGCCAGCCTGTTGTTTAATTTATAGACAAAGTAGGTTGAAACGATCAGGTTGAACGGCGCTCTTATCAGCATCCTGACGATGCTGACATAGGCCATGCGCATCATCCTCATATCGGTCGTCAGACGCATGACAACAGTAGCAACCGGGAACTTTTCAATATTCTCAAAGCTGTATTCCTGGATCTTTGAAAACATTGCGTTTCTGATATTCCTTACAAAACGTGTGGAAGAAATAGATGAAGCCAGACCGCTCAAGGCGCCCAAGATGCCACCCAGAACAGCCAGAATGACCATCTGGATGCCCTTGGAGATGATATAGTTCATATCTCCGCCCAGTTTATAGATACCGACATCGATGATATCGGACATGACCAGCGGAATAAAGGCATCGACGATAACTTCAATGATCGTCAGGATTGGTCCTAAAACGGCAGCCCACCAGCCGTCTTTCGTATAATTCCTTAATAGTCTGAACATAACTAAATATTAACACATTTGTCTGTTTGATCAGTTTTAAATTCCTGCACTCCTTATTTAAAAAAGTGATATTAAAAAGGAATGGATTTGTTTTAAAATAATAAGTAGATACAGGAGGAAATAAATAATGAATCTATTGCAATTATTATTGGGCTCGTTCACTACTGACGATTCTCTTAAGCAGGTAGAAAAGAAATCAGGAGTCTCAAAGGAAACTATAATCAGGATCCTCATGGTCGCTTTGCCTTTGCTTATTTCTTACATGACAAAGAACGCTTCCAAGAAGGATGGCGCTCAGTCACTTTTAGGTGCACTGGGTCAGCACACAAGCTCACAGACAGTTTCTCAGCAGATCAAGACTGCAGATGAGGTAGACGGTGACAAGATCATCAACCACATCCTCGGTTCCGACAAGAAAGGCATCCTCAGTTCACTGGCTAAATCAACAGGACTTAACGCAAAACAGGTCGGCACGATCCTGGCTATGATCGCTCCGGCTCTTCTGAACTCTTTGTCAACGGCTACAACTGCACAGGCTCACAAGCCTCAGACAAACGCTGTCGATCTTTCAGACGGTATCGACCTCACTGATATCGCTGCGCTTTTAGGCGGCGGCAACGTTACCAACACCTACTCTAATCCGGCAGCCGGATTATTGGGCAGCCTCTTAGGAAACAATGCGACTCAGCAGACTCAGACAAACTCTACAGCAGCTTTGCTCAACACACTGCTCGGCGGAACTCAGACTCAGGCCAAGACCGACGGTTCTGAACTCTTAGGTCTTCTTACTTCATTGCTCAAATAAGAAGAGACATCTGATTGCAAAATGCCCGACAGTTCGGGCATTTTTTTATTTCAGTTCATCAATAAATTCAAAGATATTTCCCTTCACGTAGAGTGGATCGTCAGTTTCATCTTCAAATCCCGTTTTGAAATAATACAGGCTTCCCTTTCTTCCGTCACTGTACTTGCTTCCATCACTTCTTTTACCGGTAATGATCGTTTTTATCCTTGGATAGGTCACTTCTTCACAGATGCTGTTTTCATTATTGGTACACAGTATAAAACGTCTTCTTCCTTTGTCTTCATCATTCAGATCCAGCACAGCCTGGCCGGTAGTTCCCGACCCTGCAAAGAAATCCAGGACTATCGCGTTTCTATTCGCATGCAAAGAAAGCAGATATTTTATGAACAGGGAATACTTGGGATACTCAAAGCTCTTCTCACCCATGATATCCTTCAGCTCCAGGGAACCGAGTTCGGTCCTGCCCAGATCGGAATTTATCAGTGACTGCGGTTTTCTTCCCTTTTCGCCATGGGCATATACTTTCTTGTACAGTCTCCACCGGTTTGCTGATCTGATCATGACAAGCCGATCCTTTTCCTTAATCATCTTTTCCTTAGACCAGATCCATCTTCCTAAGACATTCTTGCTTTGATACGGAATGACTTTTACATATTGTCTTTTATCTTTTTCCTCTATTTCATCATCGATCAGGATCTCGTCTGTTTTTTCATTGTACCAGATCGGAAAATGCATGGTCGGCGCATCTGACTTCAGACCGCCTACTCCTCTTTTCCAGAGCCTTTCCACATAGTAGCGACCTTTTTCATCCCTGCCGTAATCATATTTGCTGCTAAGTTCTTCTTCACTTAACGGGATCTGATTGAGCACGAACTTATCGCTTTTCCTGTAGGCCAGACAGTAGGCATGCTGCTGAGCGAAGCCGGAAGAACTCTGCTTGCCGTTTAAGGAGGTCATCACCACCATATTGACCATAAAATTATCTTCACCGAATATCTCATTGCACAGCAGTTTAAGATTTGCCATCTCGCTTTCATCAATGGAGATAAACATCACTCCATCCTGTTTCAAAAGTGAATAAGCCAGTCTCAGTCTTTTATCCATGAAAGAAAGCCAGCGGTTGTGTCTTGAACCGTCATAGTTCACAAAACTATCCTTATACATGAAGGCATAGTTTTTCGCATTATATGGCGGATCGATATAGATGACATCGATGCTTTCTTCGTTGAATCTGCATAGAGTTTTCAGAGAAAGATAGTTATCTCCTTCTATCAGGATATTGTTTTCACCATCATTTTTTATCGTTCTAGTTCTATCAGGAATGAGGATCGGCATCCTGCTGTCACACTCATCTATGATCCTTTCGCTTTTTCCTTCATCATCAAAGACAAGACCGTATTTTTTCTGTTTGAGTTCCTCAATGACTTCATCAAAAACAGCCGCCTTCAATCCACTGGCACTTTGTTTCAGAGCGATTATCTTCCTGATCAGTTCCTGTCTGTTTCCCATTTATATCCCCATCATAATTCAATTGCATTGCATATTGCAATGCATTATACATTGCAAAAGAAAATGCTGATTGTTCGTATAAAATGCAATACAATCAAAATAGGTATATAAGTATATGGGATTCAAATTTCGACCAGACAAAAGGAAGGAAACTTTGAACAAGACTATTCGCTTTCCGAAAGAATTAGTGGAAAGAATAGAAAAACAAGTTGCAGATTCAGATTCCTATTTCTCTACATTCGTCATACAGGCTTGTGAGTATGCAGTACGTGAAGCTGAATTTGAATATGGCGAAAAAGAAAACAAAACAAGGTGAACATCTGCTTATTCTGTTCACCTTTTAATATTCATTGACTGTATCAGGCCAAGATCTTAAGTGCTCTTTTGTGTATCTTTATCTCAGCCTTATTCTTGAATTCGGCCTTTTCCCCATCAAGAGTCCAGACGATATCTTCATCCGCTTCCAGCGTAAAGCTGTCTGAACGATAGCGATGGATCATTTTGCTTCCGTTAGCGAGCGTGTCAAACAGTTCCATCGGATCGATCAGCACCAATGGATAGTCTACGATCAGAATATTGAACATGCCGTCATCGATATGGGAACGTTTTTTATCCTCGAGTTCCATTCCGGCCACTCTGTTTCCCGAATACACCAGGCCGAAAAGCACATCCTTGCTGTAGGTCTTGCCGTTGACGGTATATCTGACCTTGTTGGGCTTTATTTCCGGCAGCTTGCCGATGCCTTCAAGAATATAGGCGATATTGCCCAGTATTTCTTTGGCGTTGCGGTCAGTCGTGAAAGGTACATCGCACATCGCACCAAATGCCGCCACATAATTGAAATATCTGTTATTGTACTGCCCGACATCAAATTCTCTGATATTCCCTTCGCAGATCCTGTTGGCATTGACCATAAAATCCATGCTCAGATCAAAATTGGAACCGAAGTCATTCATCGTTCCGCTGGGAAAATAACCCAGCAGCGGTTTATGCTTCTTGTGCATCAGGGCATTGGAGACCTCATTCATCGTTCCGTCACCGCCAAAGACGCAGATGACATCATATCTGACTCTGTTTCGCATCAGATAGTCGTAGGCATCGTTTCTTTTCTGTGTAACATAGCACGTAACATCATAGCCATTGCTGCAGAAAACATCTATAACATCTACCAGACGGTTTTTGGAGTTCTTCAGGCCTGATCTGGCATTTATCAGCATCAATAATTTCATAACTCCATTGTATAATATTGGTGGAAAAAGTGTTGTCAAATGAATTTCAAGGAAAACATGCGGGAAACAAGTGCCGGTGCCATTGTCTACACACTGATCGATAAAAAACCCCATTATCTTCTGATAAAGGATTTTCATGACAATTTCGGATTCCCGAAAGGACATCTTGAAGAAAATGAGACGATCGAACAGGCCGCCATCAGAGAAATCAAGGAAGAAACGGGTATTGATATCAAACTCGATACCGATTTCAAAGAGGAACTGAACTATGTCATGCCTAACGGCAAAAACAAGACTTCAATATACTTTATCGGTTTTTATGAAGATCAGACACCTGTGAAACAGCCTGAAGAAGTCAAGGAGATACTGCTTTTGCCGTATGAAGAAAGTCTGAAGACTATCACTTTTGATAATATGAAAGAGGCGTTGGTCAAGGCCGATGCATATCTGAGGAAAACACTATGAAAAAAGAAGATCTGCTGCAATCACTTAAGTTTACGCTGTTTTCTGCTTCGGCAGGAATAATCCAGATAGTCTCGTTTGCCCTGTTTAATGATCTGATAAAAATGGGCTGGTGGCCGTCATATCTGATTTCTTTGATCCTGTCGGTATTATGGAATTTTACGCTTAACAGAAACTTTACCTTCAAGTCTGCTTCCAATGTTCCGGTAGCGATGGTCAAGGTGTTTGTATACTACCTGATCTTCACACCTTTGTCTACCCTGCTTGGCAACTACCTGACCGGAACACTTCATTTCAATGATTATCTGGTCACCGGATTGAACATGCTGATAAACCTGATCACGGAATTCCTGTATCAGAAGTACTATGTATTTAAAGACAGCCTCGATAAGTGAGGCTGTTATTTTTCATTTATAGAATTCTTTATACCACTTGGCGAAACTGTTAAGTCCCTCTTTCAGTGATGTTGAAGGTCTGAAACCATAATCGTGCTCAAGTGGCGAAGTATCGGAATATGTGACCGGCACATCTCCCGGCTGCATCTCTACCAGTTCCATATGTTCATCGATATTGAAATCTTTATCAAGGATGCCGTTATCGATCAAAGCATTAGCCAGAGTGTAGACAAAGTCCATCAGATTCTCCGGATGGGAATTGCCGATATTGTAGATATTGTAGTCCTCTTTCGGGCCCTTCAGCATGATCCTTTCGATTCCTTCGATAATATCGTCGATATAGGTGAAGTCTCTTTCGCACTTGCCGAAATTGAAGATCCTGATCTTTTCATCCTTTATCAGCTTGTTGGTAAAGGAGAAGTAAGCCATATCCGGCCGTCCTGCCGGACCATAGACAGTAAAGAATCTCAGACCGGTCGTTTTGATGCCGTAAAGATGGCAATAGGTATAAGCCATAAGCTCATTGGTCTTCTTGGTTGCCGCATAAAGAGAAACAGGATTGTCCACCTTGTCATCAGTCGAGAACGGGACTTTCTTGTTGCCGCCGTAGACCGAAGAGCTTGATGCATAAAGCAGATGCTCGATCGGATGATATCTCACTGCTTCCAGGATATTGTAGAAACCGATGACATTGCTGTTGATGTAGACATCAGGATGATCGATGGAATACCTTACACCTGCCTGTGCAGCAAGATTGACAACGATGTCAAAGTGATTGTCTTCAAACAGTTTTTCGACAAACTGCTTATCTGAAATATCACCCTTGATGAATTTATAGTCCTTGTTCAGACTGTTTAATCTATTCAGTCTGTATTCCTTCAGGGAAACATCATAATAATCATTCATATTGTCTACGCCGACTATATGAATATTCTCATATTTTTCCAGCAGTCTTGCTGCCAGATTTGATCCGATAAAGCCGTTGCTTCCGGTGATCAGAACTGTCTTGTTATCTAGTGTCATATATAAACCTTCCTTATAAGCTTCTTTCCAGAACATATGTGTTGCCCTGACTGTCTTCTATATACATTTCCGTATAGGTACATGTAACGGACAGTGTTTTCTCATCACTACCATATTTTACATACCATGAACTATCATGATCCTTTAACTGTTCATGAACTATCTGGGCATCTTTTAATTCATAATCGACAAACTCGTCGCTGTAGATGCCCCGAATTCTTAGATTTCCTTCATAAAGATCGGCAAACACATTGTTTTCATCGTTGCAGAAATAGCCGCACAATACATGTCCTATCTGTTCGTCGCTGTTTTCGATGTCTTTACCAAGATATATATTCTCATCATTGTAATTGCTGAAATACCTGTCAATCTGTTTCATCGGATATGAGCCCATCTTCTTGGTAAAATCGTGCAGCACATCGAAGCATTCATTTGAAAGATCCAGATCATAATCAATAGTCATGCTATCCGCAAATCGCTGGTCTTCACTGGCCTTGAATCTAAGATGCAGGGAAGTACCTGGTGCATCAAGCACCTCGATTCCTGATTCCGGTATCTTGTCCCATACAGACATGTTGTATTCTGCAACATATGCGTCAAGTTTGTTCATTGCATCAGGATCTTCAACTTCATACACCGTTACCAATGCCGGAACATAATGTTCAGGACTTTCTTCCGTGGTATAGATGATTTTCCTGTCTTTATCGTATTCGATACTGGTGAGATATCTTTCACCGTTCATTCCCCCGCCGTGAGATAAGGAAGCACCTACAAGTCCTGTGTACTGAAGCTGCTTTTTCTTAAGTTGAGCAAGTGACATCTTGTGCGTAAATCTTTTGCTGAAAAGTAATCCAAACACTATGGCACCTCCAAGTAATAATACTGTAAGGGTTATTAATACAGTTTTCTTCTTCATACTATAAATTATATATTAGAATCAGCCTTTCTTTATAATAACAGGACTTCATGATCATCATTCATAGATGCAGATTGAAATAATGTTATCATAAAGACAGATACAGAGTGTTTAACTCAGAAAGGACAATTCACAATATGCTACATGAAGTAAAATTCAGATCTTTCAATGACCGTGATGATGTTTATGGCTGGATCTATGTTCCGGCCTGCCGACCTTTGGGCATCATACAGCTCGTTCACGGTTTTGGCGAACATTCACGCCGCTATCTGCATATGATCACGACCTTTATGGAGACAGGCTACATCGTAGCCGCAGATGACCATGTCGGCCATGGCAAGACCGCTCTAGAGAACGACAGCTGGGGCAACTGGGGCGATAAAGGCTTTGAGACAATGGTCGAAGATGAAAAGAAGCTTCATGACCTTGTATGCGAGAAATATCCTGATCTGCCGTATTTCATGTTCGGACACAGTATGGGTTCCTTCATCACCAGACAGTATATGGCCCGCTACGGAGATGATCTGAAAGGTGCAACGATCTGCGGTACTACAGGCGTATGGCCTGATCTTGACAGCAATATAGCCGCAGTCGAAAAACTCGTAAATGAAGGCAAAGGCGATGAATCTGATCCAAGTCTTGGTGCCACACTTATGGGCTGGATGTTTGCCCGCTGCAGTGAAGGTGTAAAGCTTGGAAATGAATGGATCTGCGATTCTCCATATGTGCAGAATGACCATGCGCAGGATCCTTTCGATGCTTTCAGCAAGCCGACCAGCAACAGAGCGTGGCTGTATTTCCTGCAGATGATGAAAGATATCACCGGACCTGAATGGGCTGAAAAAGTTCCTAAGGAACTGCCTATCTACAACATTGCCGGAGATCAGGATCCGGTCGGACAATATGGCACAGGAGTCTATCAGTGTGCCAACTGGCTGATCGATACAGGACATGATGTGACTACTGTCCTGTATACAGGCTATCGTCATGAGATTCACAACTATTCCAACATCAAGGAAGATGTTGAACTCGGTATCGTAGATTTCTTCGATACATGCATCCTGTAAGCATATCGTTTCCAAAAACTGCAGAATATAACTGCAGTTTTTATGTGTTTTACATACTCTAATTATGTTATTATTTATAACATTAATGTCGATCATGTTGCATATTGATGATATTTTCTATAACATAGATTTGGAGGTACTTATGGAAAGACTAAGTCAGGAATTACTGGCCAGGACAATCAGAAACAGAAGAGAAGCTCTTTCTATGTCACAGGCCGAGCTAGCAGAGAAAGCCAACATCAACAGAGCGATGATCTCAAAGATCGAAAACGGCATCTATATGCCTTCGCTTTTCCAGCTGCAGGATCTGATGGAAGTATTGAATTTTACTTTTGAAGATATAAAGGAAAAACCGGACAGCGCGATCAAGACAAAACTGACCAAGAAGAAGATCGCTGTTGCCGGAACAGGATATGTCGGCATGTCCATTGCCGTATTGCTGGCCCAGCAGAATCAGGTCAAAGCAGTAGATATTGTCGAAGAGAAAGTCAAGATGATAAACAAGAGAAGATCTCCTATCCAGGATGAATACATCGAAGACTATCTTAAAAACAGAAAACTTGATCTCGAGGCTACACTGGATGCGAAATATGCCTATAAAGATGCAGATTACGTAATCATAGCCGCTCCGACCAACTATGATCCGCAGAAAAACTATTTCGATACCAGTGCCGTTGAAACGGTCATCGATCTGGTAATGAAGTATAACCCTAAAGCCTATATCGTCATCAAGTCGACGATCCCTGTAGGCTTCACATCAAGAATCAGGAAACAGAAGAAAAACAACCGCATCCTTTTCTCTCCGGAATTTCTCAGAGAATCAAAAGCCTTGTATGACAATCTGTATCCTTCAAGGATCATCGTCGGTACCGATCTTAAAAACAAGGATAATGTCAGAGCCGCCAACGAATTTGCAGCCCTGCTTGCAAACGGTGCGCTCAAGGAAAACATCGATACCCTGGTCATGGGCTTAACGGAAGCAGAGGCCGTAAAGCTGTTTGCGAATACATATCTGGCACTTAGAGTGTCTTACTTCAACGAACTGGATACCTACGCCGAAACAAAGGGACTCAATACCAAGGATATTATCGATGGTGTATGTCTGGATCCAAGAATCGGCACACATTACAACAACCCTTCATTCGGATATGGCGGATACTGTCTGCCTAAAGACACCAAGCAGCTGCTCGCCAACTTTGAAGATGTTCCGGAAAATCTCATTGAAGCGATCGTTTCATCAAACAGGACCAGAAAGGACTTCATCGCCGATCGTGTTCTGGATATTGCCGGAGCCTATGGCAACTCAGCGCAATATGACAGCAAAAAGGAAAAGAAAGTCATTGTCGGCGTATATCGTCTGACCATGAAATCAAATTCCGATAACTTCCGTCAGTCTTCGATTCAGGGCGTTATGAAAAGGATCAAGGCCAAAGGTGCCGAAGTCATAATCTATGAACCGGCACTCAAAGACGGAGATACATTCTTCGGTTCAAAGGTCGTAAATAGCCTTAATAAATTCAAGAAACAGTCCAATGCCATCATCGCCAACAGATACGACAACTGTCTTGATGATGTAGCGGATAAGGTCTATACCAGAGACTTATACAGAAGAGACTAAAGGCCAAATAAAAACTATCTGCCATAAACTCACAGCAGATAGTTTTTTTAATACTTTAGATTCTTAATTGTCAGTTTTTAATGCTGGATTCAAACAGACAGATCGTTTTAGCTTGAACGCTATTCCCCGACATCTGATCCGGATGATCCACCATCTTCACTGACTGCAGGTGCTCCTTCTTCACCAGCTTCAGGTCCGCCATCTCCACCGGCATCGCCTCCGCTTTCGTTTTCTTTTTCGCCTGAAGAAGTATCGTCATCTTCCTTTTTATCAGATGGTTCTTCCTCTACTACTATTTCCTGTGTGACAGGAGGGATCATTTCAAGATTGACGTCGCCGGCTGGCTGAGAATTGTTGTTCTCAACTTCGCCGCCTTCGCCATCAACTTTGTTTTCGTTATTCACAGCATCTACAGAAGCTCCTGCTTCAGGCTGAGGCTGATCGCCTTCTTCTTCCAGATTTTCATTAAGCGGATTCAGAATATCGGCATCAGTATCACCATCAGCTGGCGCTGCAGACATGCCGAACTGAACACCATCAGTATCTTCATCTGTATCATCAAGCTCTTCGATCTCAGGTGCAGGTTCGACTGTCCATTCGATCATAACAGTCTGGATATGATCGAGGATATCGATATCTACAATGTAGTCGATCGGCGTATTGATTACAGAACTTACCTTGATATAGTATGTGCCAGGTTCAGCAGCACTGCTGATTATGACACCACTATTATCCTTGTTCATTCTGAACATACCTGATTCGCTAGCTTCAAGAATCTCATATTCACTAAACAGCAGATACTGTTCTTCTTCTCTGATCAGGTACTCAGCCTCTTCACCGGCAACACTGCTGAATTTATCAGTGTGGTGAATTATTGATCTGTTATACCATCCAGCATACAGAACTACATATCCAGTCTCATCGTTGTAATTAGCGAGCTCTGCATATGTCTGATTTCTGTAAGGCACAGTGCAATCCTCATTGACATACCATCCGGTAAATGCATAGATCGGAAGTATCGGATAAGGATTATTGTCTGGCGTCAGACCATTATCATTCCACTTGACATTATTCCTTGTGCTAACTGTTGTTCCACCGTTTGTATCATAGACAACCTGATACAGTTTAGGTTCCCACTTAGCATAGATCGTTATGCCAGTAACACCTTCAT
>CADCPE010000275.1 GCA_902803275.1 uncultured Erysipelotrichaceae bacterium | reverse complement strand
TGGTCCCCAGAGTCGGGGTCGAACCGACATGGATTGCTCCACACGATTTTGAGTCGTGCGCGTCTGCCAATTCCGCCATCCGGGGATGCTTTAATAGTATAACATATTTAAATGCTGTTTGATAAAATAAAATCAATGAACATAGATGAACTGAATCTTACAGATAAAAGAAGACAGATCTGTGAAAGACTTGGATTAGAAACTAGCGAGGATATTCTTAGTTATTATCCTTTTAAATATGAAATGTTCAAGGAAGTTCATTATGCGGATTTTAGGGAAGGATCCAATGTGTGTTTCAGGGGCGAACTCATAAGTTCACCAAGCACTTTCAGAAAAGGGCGACTTGCGACAACGCGTTTTAAGGTTCTTTATGAAGAAGAGATACTGCTGATAACGATATTCAACAGACCCTGGGTCAATAATGTCAGCTCTAGCGAGACCATAACCATTATCGGAAGATATATGGGCAACAACAAGGTCACCGCATCAAATTACTATACAAAAGATCTGATAGGCGAAATAATGCCTTATTATCCCTTGAAAGAAGGAATAAATCAAAACGAGATCAGAAAACTGATCGATTTTGTTTTCAGGAAATGTGAATCACAACTGGAAGATATCATGCCTTCCGATCTGAGAGAGGCGCATCAGCTGATAGATTACAGGACTGCGATCAGAAATATACATAATCCTTCTGACAGCAATCTTCTTAAACAGTCGATAAGCAGACTGAAATATGAAGAATTTCTAAGATTCTATCTGGCACTGGATATCCTTAAGGGCAATACAGCATCGAGTATCAAGAATGCCAAAGATTTTTCAGATGAAAAGGTGAATAGACTGGTTGAATCACTGGGCTTTGAGCTTACCAAAGACCAGCGTGATGCAGTTGAAAGCATCCTAACAGATCTAAGATCTAACAGGGCCATGTACAGGCTTGTGCAGGGTGAAGTAGGATCAGGAAAGACTGCTGTGGCGATGATCGGATTATATGCAAATTATCTTGCCGGATATCAGGGCGCTCTGATGGCTCCTACCGAGATCCTGGCGAAGCAGCATTATGTCACTTTTAAGAAACAGCTGGAACCATTTGGTGTAAAAGTCTGTTTATTATACAGTTCCATGGACAACGAAAAAGAAATAAAAAAGCAGATTTCTAAAGGAGAAGCAGATATCATAATCGGAACACATGCACTGTTTTCCAAAGATGTTGAATACAGAAAATTAGGCATGGTCATAGCTGATGAACAGCATCGTTTCGGTGTCAAACAAAGACAGGCACTGAAAGAAAAAAGCGAAAATGTCGATTTTATCCTGATGTCTGCAACTCCGATCCCTAGAACGCTTGCTTCATCAATATACGGGGACATGGATGTATCGACGATCGAAACGCTTCCATCCGGAAGAAAAGGCTGCAGAACATATCTGATAAAGGAAAATTCCATCAGAAGCATAATGGAAGAAATCAGGAATAAACTTGCCGAAGGAAGACAGATATACATTATCGGTGCCGCCATAGAAAGATCAGAGAATTACGATGCCAAAGATGTAAGCGGATTGTATGAAGCCCTGAAAGAAGAATTTGCCCCGTACAAAGTTGGCCTGATGCACAGTAAACTGGATAATGCACAAAAAGATTTGATTATGGATCGCTTTTACAGAAATGAATATCAGATCCTTATTTCAACGACCGTTGTCGAAGTTGGGGTTAATGTCAGAAACGCCACGATGATGATAATCTATGATGCCGACAGGTTTGGCCTGTCACAGATCCATCAGCTGCGAGGAAGAGTTCAAAGATCCGCTTATGAAGGTAGCTGTTATCTGCTGACAGACAGCAAAGACGAAGATACTCTGAAAAGACTTGATATACTATGCAGAAGCAATAACGGCTTCGATATTTCATATGAAGATCTGAAGCTGAGAGGGCCTGGAGATATACTCGGTACAAGACAAAGCGGTATTCCGGCCTTTGTTCTGGGCAATCTTATTGAAGACAGCCGCTTCATAAATGCTGCAAGAAGCGATGCACATAAGATAATCGAGAATACTGACAATGAACAATATAGAAAATACTATGACAAAATCTATCAAAACGCCTCTAAAAACTATGTGAGCTAGAGTATAATTTAGTGTATGAGTGTTTTTGACTTTCTGGATCAGCATGGTATCCCATACAGCGATAAAGAACTTATCATGCAGGCTTTTACGCATTCTTCATATTCAAATGAACACAACGTTCAGGGTGATAATGAACGTCTGGAGTTTATGGGGGATGCCGTTTTGCAGGTATACAGTGCTGAAAGACTCTATAAGATAAATCCTCCTCTTCCGGAAGGCCTGATGTCTACTAGGCGTTCAAATCTCGTTTCAGAGAAAGCCTTGGCTGAAGTGGTGAGGGAAAATGATCTTAACAGCTTTCTTTTACTGGGTATAGGTGAAGAAAAAACCGGGGGAAGGAACAGGGATTCAGTCATATCCGATATGTTTGAAGCCTTTATCGGTGCCATATATCTCGATCAGGGTTTTGAGACGGTATATAAGCTGCTTGATGAACTAATGGCCAAGCATATTGCCCAGATCGATGAATCTACCTTCGACTACAAGACCAAGCTTCAGGAATACGTACAGGCTGATTCAAGAAAATCGATCGTATATGAAACTATCGAAACAAAGGGTCCGTCAAACAACCCTGAATTCAAAGTAGCTGTAAAGATAGATGGACTGACATATGGGATCGGCACCGCTTCCAGCAAGAAACAGGCTCAGAAGAATGCCGCTAAGGACGCACTGGAAAAACTGGCTCAACTATGAACTTGGATATAAAAAAAGCTATTATCGATCTCTATGATTATTCAGATGAAAAACAAAGATATCTGAATAATTTTACTGTTGCCGGTGCGCTTTTCAAGAAGAATAATGAGCTTTTGATCATCAAGGCGGAAAATGATGATGTACTTCCGTATGCGATCTATTCGGATATCCTGAATTATTTCTCTACACTGAAACTTGAAAATGTGAAACTGTATATCAAAGCGAAAAACCAGGAACTTCCTTTAAAAGAAATAAATCTTTATCTTGATGAGTATCGCAAGAATAACGATGGCTTCAAAAACTGTGTACCGATAATCGATCCT
>CADCPE010000274.1 GCA_902803275.1 uncultured Erysipelotrichaceae bacterium | reverse complement strand
TTAAAGCCCTTTTTCGGATTGCCGGTCAGAAGGTATTTGTTCAGCTTCCGTCCCTTTATGGCATCGACACCGATGTTGTTGCCCGAATAGGAGACACTTACGATATTCTCATATCCGGATACATTCATGTAGTACAGATCACGCGGATAGATGAAGGTTGCGATGATATGTTTCTTTTCTCTGAGGATCTTTGCCAGGTAGGTGCCGACAACGGCAGAACCTCCGACCCCGCAGACCAGTGTCGGCCCTTCGATCCCATCAAGAACTTCAAAGATCTTTTTCAGGTCGCTGTTGTCTATCGCATAGGCGACCTTGTCGCTTAAGGAAGCGAAACAATCCGTCATTTTCTCATATTTCATAATTGTTCTCCTTCGCAAAACTCTTTAATTGTTCAAAGCTCGCAACTCCGCCCAAACCGCCGAATACCGTGCAGGCAAAGGCACCGTTTACCGTCGCCAGGCTCAGGGCTTCTTCATAATTATATCCCGAAAGAAGTGCAGCGATGAAGCAGCCCGCAAAGGCATCGCCGGCTCCGGTCGAATCAAGTACTTTCAGATCGGGAAGCGACGGTCTATAGATCTGTCTGTCCCTTAGATACAGAGTGGAACCTTCTGATCCGCTGGTGATGACGACAAATTCGCCGCCCCCTTGAAGGATCGTTTCGATCGGATCCTTTTCTGAGACCATGGAAAGTCTTTCGTAGTCCGTTTCATTGATAAACAATCCATCGCACAGCGAATAAAGGATCTTTGCTCTAGAAGGATCATCATACTTTGATGAACCGTCGAGGATCACTTTTGCGCCATGCTTTTTTGCCTTAAGCAAAGGATCCATGTTTTCAAAGGAACGGTTCAGCATATGCATCAGGGAATAGATGTAGGTCGCATTGTTGAGCAGATCCTGCATCTTTTCGTCCACTTTATACGGAGGCCTTTTCGGATCGATCACGAACATTGTTCTCTTGTCTTTGGTCAGGATGATCAGGACCTTGCCGTTGCTTACACCTTCCTTTATCTCGATATTATCGGTCTCATAGTGAAGACGCTTCATCTCGGAAAGCAGAAAATCAGTCGTTTCATCGTCTTTTCCCAGCATGTCCAGGGCGATCACTCTGTTTCCTTTTGCGGCGCATACTGCTCCGACATTGAGCGGACAGCCTCCGGCAGAGATGCCTAGAGCCCGGGCGTGAGAAAAATCGCCTTCTTCAGGGTAGGTATCTGATTCATAGAAGTAATCGATAGATGATCCAAGTATGCTCAACAAATACTTTTCCATACTTCAATTGTACTAGGTTTAGCAGATAAATTCTTTTATAATAATTATGTTAGTTTATTCAAAATGGGGGTAGAAAAATGGAGCGTCCTGAATTTCCTAAGCGTGCAGTTGTGACAGGCGGTATGCCATACGGCAACAAGACTCTGCACTTTGGCCACGTCGGCGGCATGTTTGTCCATGCCGATGTCTTTGCGCGCTTTTTAAGAGACAGAATAGGCAAGGATAACGTCGTCTTTGTGTCCGGCACGGACTGTTACGGTTCGCCGATCGCTGAAGGTTACCGTAAAAAGGTCGAAACCGAAAACTATAAAGGTACGATCGAAGATTATGTCATGGAGAATCACCTCGCTCAGAAAAAGACCCTCGATGACTATAAGATCTCTCTGGATCTTTTTGGTGCTTCCGGCCTGGGAGATACCAGGGAAGTTCATCAGGCAGAAACCGATGAATTCATCGAAACACTCTATACTAACGGCTGGCTGGAAAAAATGGTCACCAAACAGTTCTATGATCCGAAGTATCACTGTTTTCTGAACGGCAGACAGGTCGTAGGCAAGTGTCCGATCGAAAACTGTCAGTCGGAAAAAGGCTATGCGGATGAATGTGATCTCGGCCACCAGTATATGCCTGAAGAACTGATCGATCCTAAGTCCACTCTTTCAGGCGAGACTCCCGAGATGAGAGATGTCACCAACTGGTATTTCAAACTTACGGAATTCAACGGGATCCTTAAGGAATACGTTGAAGATATCAAGAAAAAGAAAAATGTCCGCCGTATCGTCGCTGAGACTATGGAAGAATCGCTCGGTGCACCGGTCATCTATATTCAGCAGAAGTATCTGGAACAGTACAAGGCTGTTGAAGACAAGCTTCCTGAACATGAGAATTCGGATCTTGAAAACATCAAAGGCAGTTTCACGGTCAGCTTTGATGAACTGAAAAAACGTGAACAGGCCTGTCCGATTCTTTCCAATGCCGGTATCAGATACCGCACCGGGAAAACGCTGGTTCCGCTTAGACTGACCGGCAACATCAAATGGGGCGTAAAGGCACCTAAACTTGAAGACGAAGAAGATCTGACCGTCTGGGTATGGCCGGAAAGCCTCTGGGCGCCGATCTCCTTTACCAAAGCCTACTTTGCAAGAAAAGGCATGAGCGCTGATGAATACAGGAAGTACTGGTGCAGCAAAGACAGCGCCGTATACCAGTTCATCGGTCAGGACAATATCTATTTCTACGGTGTTGCCCAGGTTCCGCTGTGGATCGCTCAGCAGGGACATGACGATCTGTCTATCCATCCTGAAGACGGTCAGCTGCAGCTGACAACACTGGTAGCCAATCACCACATCCTGTTTCTGGACAAGAAGGCTTCATCATCAGGCGAAATCAAGCCGCCTATGGCTGCCGATCTTCTGAACTACTATACTGCCGATCAGCTCAGAGCTCATTTCCTGTCTCTGGCTTTGGGAAACAAGTCGGTAAGCTTCATGCCGCAGCCGCTCAATCCGGAGGCCAATACCGCTGAACCTGATCCGGTCCTGGCTCAGGGCAATCTTTATACCAACGTTCTCAACCGCATGATCAGAGGCTGCTTCTATTCGACGCAGAAGTATTTTGACGGTGTGCTTCCGTATGGGGAAGTATCAGCTGATGCCAAAGCACAGGCTGAAAGAACGATCCTCAACTATGAGATGCACATGTATCGCTTTGATCTGCATCAGATCATCAACGATCTTGATTCATATATCAGGAATGCTTCCAAGTTCTGGTCAAAGAATTCAGGAAACGAAGAAAACATCAGACAGACTCTCATCGATGCCTTCTACATGGTCAGAGTCGCTACCGTGCTTTCTCATCCGATCGTACCTGACGGCTGTGAGAAGACCTGCGATTATCTGAGAATCGACAGGGAGAAATTCTTCAGCTGGGACAATATCTTCAAAGACATCTATGAACTGATAGATGACAAGGAAAACCATAAGCTTGTTGAACTTAAGGAGAAGGAAGATTTCTATGTCAAACATCCAAGTCAATTCAGACAGGACTAAAGCCGAGATCGAAAGCGTTGCGATCACTGACAACATCAGACTTTCTGATGACGGGAACAGTCTTGTCATCATCGACCAGGTCAAACTGCCCAATACGCTGGAATACAAGAAGATAAGCGATCTGGAGTCAGCCTATCAGGCCATCAAAAAGCTTGAAGTAAGAGGTGCTCCGGCCATCGGCATTTTTGCGGGCTATATGATGTATGTCCTTTCAAAGAAAGATGAGGATCTCCCTTACAATGAATTCTACAAAAGATTTATAGAAAATAAGGAATATCTCAATTCGTCAAGACCGACAGCCGTCAATCTTTCCTGGGCTTTGGGAAGGATCGAAAGACTCGTTCGAAGCAACAAAGAAAAACCGGTAAAGGAGATCGTCTCGCTCATCAAGAAGGAAGCGACAGCTATCCACAACGAAGATATCGAAATGTGCTGCAGGATCAGTGAATACGGACTTTCACTGCTCAAGGATGGCGATGGCGTGCTGACGCATTGCAACGCCGGACCTCTGGCAACTTCCTTCGGGACGGCTCAGGGTCCTTTCCTGCTTGCCAAGGCCAGAGGCATGAACATCAAAGTCTATGCCGATGAGACCAGACCTTTGCTTCAGGGCGCCAGACTTACTTCCTATGAGCTTTGTAAAGCCGGTGTCGATGTGACACTGATCTGCGATGATATGGCTTCTCTAGTCATGAAAAACGGCTGGATCGATGCCTGCTTTGTCGGCTGTGACCGTATTGCGGCCAACGGCGATTTTGCCAACAAGATCGGAACATCCGCTGTGGCCATTCTGGCCAGATACTATGGCATACCTGTGTATTCATTGGGTCCTACTTCGACGGTCGATATGAACTGTCCAGATGGAGATCACATCAAGATCGAACTCAGGGATCCTGAAGAGATAAAGACCATGTGGTATGAAAAACCGATGGCTCCTGCGCAAGTGAAGTGCTATAACCCGTCTTTTGATGTTACGGATCATGAGCTGCTTACCGGTATCGTAACGGAAAAAGGCATCATCTATCCGCCGTTTGATATAAACCTCAAGAAACTCTTTGATGAAGAATAAACTGAAACTGATCCTGTTCTATCTATTGCAATGGACCTGGGGTATTTTCCAGAATATTCTGGGTTTTTTGATATTCTTCTTTCAGTTCCTTAAAAATATCGATAGAGAGATCTTCATATATAAAGGCGCGATCGTGACGATGTGGGACTATCGGAATTCCGCATCACTAGGCATGTTTATCTTTTTAGGCTTCGACGATGAAAGAGTGCTGGTTCATGAATACGGTCACTGCATCCAGTCCATCATCCTAGGGCCTTTCTATCTGATCCTGATCGGCATACCGTCACTGATCTGGTGCAATCACCCTAGACTTAGAAGGCTCAGAAGAAAAGGAACGTATCGCTACAGTTCCTTCTATACGGAAAAATGGGCCAATCATCTGGGAGAAAAAGTCACAGATGAGGAATCGATCAGATACTGAGTATATATCTAATTCCCTTATACAGGCGATATGGTGCATCTTTGAAATGATTGCCTTCATTCATCTCAAAGGTGCATTTTATTCTGCCCTTGTAAAGAGTGTAGACAAGTTCTGTGTTTTCCTCGACCGTAGCCATGATCGGATTTCTGGTTCTTGCCTCCTTGTCACCTAAAGACAGGTAGACGGTATCGACCCTTTTACTGAGTTCATTGTTTCTTGCAAAATCGATAAAGCCCGGATACCACAGCGATCCTGATGCGGACACGATCTTTGAAAAGACATCACTGCGATATGCCGAATACAGGGCAAAGAGTCCGGCCAAAGAATAACCGGCCAGGGCATAGTATTCTGCTTTCATGCCTAGAGAGGGAATGACCTGATCTGTTATCTTCTTGAGATATTCATCAGCCTCGCCTTTAAAATCTTCACCGTTTTTGAATATGGCTTTTGAAGGCCAGGGCGAAAGATCTCTGTTCCAGTCATAGCCATACAGGCCGATCAGCACATAGTTTTCAATGCTGTCCCTGATCAGATATTCATCAAAAAGCTTTATTTCATTCTGGTCTTCGCAATTGACGATGATGATCGGCGCACTGTCTTTTATTGTTTTGTCTATAATGCTTATTCCAAGATCATCCATTGATATATCTGTCTCTTTCTTCCTGGATCTTGATCATCTGTTTATAGTAATCGACGGCACCCGGAAGGGTGTTGAGGTTGATGTTTTCATCGACGCCGTGCATCCTTTTCAGCTGATCAGTAGTGACGCTGATCGGTTCAAATCTTATCGAAGCATCGATCTTTCCGTCATAGAACCTTGAATCAGTACCACCGGTAACGACATAAGGGATGACCTTGACGCCCGGAAAGACCTTGTTGATGACATCATTGGCCATATGATACTGCGGCCCGTTGAGGTCAAGTGAACTTGAAGGATCCGAACATTTTATCTCCTCAACTTCCAGATCGTATTTCTCTGCGATTTTTCTGATCAGCGCGATGCTTTCATCCTTGCTCTGGAAAGGAATGAACCGCATGTTGGCCGTGACATATGCTTCCTGCGGAATGACGTTATAGCCGTTTGATCCGCCCTGCATCGTGAAACACATCGTTGTCTGCAGCATCGCTGCAGCCTGTGTCGAGATTTTCGGCATAACCGTTTTCAGCAGCGGTTTGAAAAGCCAGAGATTGTGCAAAACCATCCTGAGCCAGAAGTTTGAACAGTATTCAGCCATCGTCAGAAGCAGTCCATCAACTGCCGGTGTGAATTCGACCTTGAACGGAGATCTCTTTTCGATCTCTGCTTCGAATCTGGCTAATCTGGCAATCGGCGTATTCTTTCCAGGAGTAGAGGAATGTCCGCCGTGGCCTTTGGCGATTATCTTGATGTCACCGTAGCCTTTTTCAAAGATACCGACCGCCGCAAAATTGCCTCTTACACTCACAAACGGATCTTCAACGATGGCGCCGCCCTCATCACAGAGCAGGAATGGTCTGATGCCGTGTTCCACGAACCAGTTGGCGATCTTCGGTGCACCATCACCTCCGACTTCTTCGGTGCAGCTTGATCCGAGATAGACATCACAATCCGGAACATATCCTTCCATGATCAGCTCTTCAACAGCCTGATAAAAAGACATGACACCGCATTTGACATCAAAACTGCCTCTGCCATACATCTTACCGTCGATGATCCTGCCTTCAAAAGGTGGATAGGTCCACTCGCCTTCAGCGGCTACGACATCCAGATGAGAAGTCAGAACGATCGGCTTCCTGCCGGGGTCCCTTCCTTTCCATCTGACCAGGAGATTTCCATCCAGATCGATCTTTTCGCATGTTTTGAAGACATTGGGGAATTGTTCCTCCATGACTTTATGAAGTTTTCTGAACAGTTCTGGATCAGGTTTTCCGGCAACCGAGACGGTCGGAACTTCCACCATCTTCTGCAGTTTTAAAGCATAGCTGTCGATCCTTTCAAAGTCATCAGAACCTTTGTATACACTGGTCTTCTGCTTGACCATCAGCGTTCTGATGATGGCGATCAGCAAAAGAAAGACCGTTATCGTCAGCAGTGCACAGAGTATCATTATTATCGTCTTCATCGTCCTGTACCTCTTTGAAATAATTATAGTATAACTGGCAATTGAATTTAGGAATCAAAAATGTTAAGATACTAATGCTGTCCATGTAGCTCAGTTGGATAGAGCATCCGCCTTCTAAGCGGACGGTCGGGAGTTCGAGTCTCTCCATGGACGCCAACTGTAATTTAAGCATCTGAAAGGTGCTTTTTTTGTTTTTTTGAGGTAATTTCATCAAAAAACAGTAAAAATTGTTAGAAAAATGCAACTTTTTTCTTGTACCTTATGTACCAGTAATGGTACTATGAAAAAGAAGAGGAAAAGAATTGCGTTCTGTAGCACAGTTTCTTGAATCTTCGGCCATAGGCAGCAAATCGTGCCGGTGAAGAGAATTATACCCTTGTGCCTCAATATAAATGCATGTCTTAAGTAGTGAGCGGACATGTACACCCGCACGTGTCTCTCCTATGGTCTTGGTAGTATCCATCCTATTCGGATAATATGCGAATCGGAAGTATAGATCGTATATCTTATTCTGCAGATGGCTTATGTGAAGAGGATCGTCGCTGATGGACGATCTTTTTGTTTCGGCTGCTTTTTCTCATTTATTTATAATTTCGTATAAAAAAGTATAATATTCTTTGGAAACTGTTTTCCAAAGAATATACAAGGAGGTATGCATATGAACAATTATGACAATACTGTAAGATATGTAAACAGGATGGATTTCTTAAGCAGCGTCTTCGCTTATCTGGGAATAGGACTTGGACTGAGCGCTTTCGGTGCTGTTGGCGGTTATTACCTGCTGCCTGGGCTTGGAGATGCCTATGGAATCGTAATGATCGCACTGGTGATCGCAGAGCTTGCTTTGGCACTGATGCTGGGCAGAGGTCTAAGCACCAGGAGTACAGCGACAGTCAGAGGAATGTTTATTGCCTATTCATTGATCAACGGACTGACCCTGTCAGTTATTCTGGCAGTATATACGGCCGGTTCGATCATGTTTGCTTTCATAACATCATCGATCGTTTTTGTCTCACTGGCAGTTATAGGAAAGACGACCAAAATCGATCTGAGCAGATTTGGCACTATGCTGTTTATAGGACTTCTGATCTGCATCGTCGTTTCTTTGGCAAATCTTTTCTTCTTCAAGGCTTCCGGCATCGATCTGGCTCTGTGCTATATCGAGACATTGCTGTTCATGGGATTGATCGCCTATGACATGCAGATGATCGACAGATACTATGCACAAAGCGAAAACGAGAACTATGCGATATATGCTGCATTGCAGCTGGAACTTGATTTCATCAATCTGCTGATCAGAGTACTGCAGATCTTCGGCACAAGAAGACGCAACGACTAGCTGGAATCATTCTGCAGAAACATCCTAAAGCTCGCATATGCGGGCTTTTTTATGATATTAAATATGTATAGAAAGACATGGATAATGATCGGGTTTAAACATAACGACAGATGGAATTATGAAAACTGGTTCTATTTTGATGTAGAAGAATTTTCAGATGATACTTTGACGGGTCATCTGAAGCTGAAGACCTATAAAGGTACAGGTCTTGACAATGAAGGAAGACTTATCCTGCATCATCAGATCTATAGCGATACAAACGATTGGCGCCGTTTTTCTATGCGGCTGTATGAGATAGATATGGAAGAATTTGCCTGGCTGCTTGATCGTGCCATAAGCCAGGGGACAGCCGATCCGAAAAAGCGGGATACATATCTATCACTTGCTTCAGCAAAAAAGATCGAACCATGGAACATCCGTTTCAATATGATCGTCCATAGGGATGAAAGGTATGCGCTCGTTCAGGAAAAAGAAAGGGCGTACTTTGTTTTGGAAGGCAGATGTTACAGACTTTCATGCCATCCCTACGAGCCGCTTACCTACATAGATGCAGGTGATGGGACCATGTTCATTATTCATAATGCCTTTGATCCGTTCAGCGTTCTTGAAGCTTTTGCCGCAGGAAAGAATGTGACATCAATCACCGGCAAGATATATGACAGAAAGCGGTTTTGCGAAATGCTTGATTTCATGATCGGCAATTTCCGCGACACGGATATCGGCTATCTTGAAGGAGCTATGGCGGTCGCAAGGATGAAGGAGCTAGATATCACGAGCCCTGAGAAGGCAGTTGAAGTTCAAAGCCTGGGCCTAAGAAAGATAAGCGAAAGGTTTTCCCATTCAAGAAAACTGGATGAAAGGGTCATGTATACTGCACAGGGAAAGGTCTATCTGAAGATCAGAAACAGGGAATAGATGCAGAAAGCATCAGATTTTGAAAACAGAGGATTATAGGTCATAATATAGATATAGATATGCTGACTTGAGAGAGCGGTTTATCCTACCGTCTTGGAAAGGCGGCGTACTGAAAGGTACCACAGGTTCGAATCCTGTAGTCAGCGCCATCAGAAGACAAAGACCTTTATGGTCTTTTATTTTTTTGCCGGTATACCTTTTATTTGAAAAGTTCAAAGTGAAAAAACAAATAGGATATAATTATATGTGTATCAAGGAGGACAAAATAATGAATATTGATAAAGGCGTGATACAGGAATTACTGGATGCATCTTCTGCCAAGGTAGAAGCCGTTATGAAAGACACTGCAGCATTGGAAAACATCCTGCAGACTGCTGAAAAGAAACTCAGCGAGATTCCAGGAGTAGGACAATATGCGGCAAATCTTCCGACGATGCTTTCAATGATCCGCAGCTATATGACTAAGGAATATACCGAGGTATCCTACAAGGTTATCGCTACGATGGTCGGTGCCCTTGTCTACATTCTCAAAGGCAGCGATATGATCCCTGATAAGATCCCTGTAGTCGGTGTTCTTGATGACCTGGCTGTTCTGGGTCTGGCATTGCAGATCAACGCTCCTGAACTTGAAGCATACAGAACCTGGAGAGACGGAAGAAACAACGTTGCTGCCGGCGAAACAGAAAACGCTGAAACAGAAAACAAGGAAGAAGCATAGCGCTGCAGCTGCTGTAATTTCAAAAGCATTATTGACCAAAGCGGAGTGATCCGCTTTTAAATATGGCAAGTCATATTTAAGGAGATCGTTTCAGTAACATAATGAATCTTTTATCAGGAAAATAAAGACGATAGAATAATAGTTGAAGATTGATCCAAGAGATCGAAGAAAGGATGGTAATAGAATGGAATATGGCTACTCTATTCTGATGGGGCTGTTTTCTGTGGCACTGCTGATATATGCGGCACTGATGGCTGTCACCAGGGATTATAATATCCTGCCTTACAGGGCGCAGATATCTGTAAGTCCGAAAGACCCTGAACTGTATATGGCGAGGCTGTCAGAATGCGTTGCCCTGATCGCACTGGCTCCGGCATTGAGCGCCTTGATCGGTCTGTGGAATAAGCCGGTGGCGCTTGTTGTTCTTGTTGCAGGCATCGTTTTCTTCCTTTGGCTTTCTGTAAGGATCATGCAGGACTTTTACTAGAAAGGCAATGATCAGGCAAAGATTAGCTGAAGGCGGTTGAATAATCCCGCAGATTGTAATATATTATAAATACCTATGAAGAGCACACGAGAGACAAGCTCGTTGACTGTGCAGCAACCTGTAAAAACAAGGTGCTAAAGCTTGAACGATGGGGTTAAACATTGTTAAAGTGAAGTCTCATCATGGGTGATGGGACTTTTTCTTAGGTTAGAAAGAAGGAAATATGAAGCTATTTTCAAACGAGATTGTATTCAGAGGACATCCGGACAAGGTCTGCGATCAGATTTCAGCAGCAATACTTGACGAATGCCTGCGACAGGATGAGTTCAGCAGATGCGGTATCGAGACCGTGGGAGGCAAGGGCAAGATCTTCATCACCGGCGAAGTCACCACCAATGCCGATTATGATGCGACAACAATATGCAAAAGAGTATTGAGAGATATCGGATACAGGGATGACTATGAGATCATCGACAACATCGGCAAGCAGTCTGCGGATATCGCACTGGGTACCAACGATACGGTATCGGGAGCAGGCGATCAGGGCATGATGTTTGGCTATGCGTGCAATGACACTAAACAGATGCTGCCGGTAGCGATGGTCATATTGCAGAGACTGGCTGAAAAGTATGATGAACTTGTTCATACTCATGAAGATTTCTATCCTGACGGCAAGGCACAGATCACGGGCATTTACGATGATGATTTTAACCTGCAGTCCATCAAGGATTTTACGATCTCCTACAACAACAGCGAGAAAAACAGGGAAGTTACGGACAGGATACTTGAAGACTGTGCCACAGCTATCTGTGATGAATACGGCATCAAGATCGACAGATTCCTCATCAACCCGACCGGAAGGTTCGAGATCGGCGGTTTTGAAGGCGATGCAGGACTTACCGGAAGAAAGATCGTCGTTGATTCATATCAGAGTTTCGCCAACGTCGGCGGTGGCTGCATGAACGGCAAGGATCCTTCAAAAGTTGATCTTTCCGGTGCTTACATTGCCAGAGTTTTTGCCAAGGAACTTCTGAAAAAGCATGATCTCAAATGGTGTGAAGTACAATTGTCCTATGCCATCGGTATCAGAGAACCATTGGCTATCTATATCGATTCCGACAAAGGCAACCTCGTACCTGAAGAAGAGTTCTACAGAAGAGGAGAACCTAAAAACATTATCGAAGAACTCGATATGAAGCACATCTGCTATGAAAAACAGGCGATGTTCGGACATTTCAGAGACTGACGATAAAGAATTTCGGGCCCTTAAAAGGGCCTTTTAAAATGAAATCATTTATCCGAATAAAACAAAAATCACTATAATGATAAACAGTGAAGCGTTGAAACTGTATCGCTTCAGCAGGATAGAAGGAAACAATATGAAAAAAGTAATGGTATGCGGCTGCGGTGCACAGGGTTCGACGATCTGCAGGAAGCTTGATCAGGAGCCCAATATCGAAGAAGTGATATGTGCCGACTACGATCTTAAAGCGGCAGAAGATGTCTGCAGGCTTATGAACAAGGGCAGGCCTGTAAGGGTCGATGCAGCCGATCTCGAGGAGATAAAAGCGGCAGCGCAGGGGTGCGAACTCTTGATCAATGTCATGCCGCTGAGATTCGGTGCAAACATGTTGAAAGCCGCGATGGACCTGGGCTGCTGCTATCAGGACCTTGCGGCCAGCGAGAATATTCCGGAATGCAAGGACGTCCCTGAATACGACCGCTGGATCGCCGGCATCAGATATATGTATGAAGAATACGGAAAAGTGTTTGCCAGAAACAATACCACGGCCATCATCGGCACCGGCTCTGCTCCAGGGGTCATGTGTGTCATGGCCCGCAAGTGCGTCAATCAGCTTGATGAATGCGACACCTTGAATATGATGGTCTATGAAGGCGTTGAAGCAAAGAGGTTCCTGCCTTTCTGGTGGAGCACCGATGTCGCTATCGCCGATATGCAGGAAGATGCCTTCGCTCTGGAAGATGGCAGACTGATCCGTACAAAACCATTCAGCCGCAAGATCTACAGGAAGTGGCCGGAATACGATATGCATCCGGTGATGCTTTGTGAACACGCGCATGATGAACCGGTCTATGTCGGCTTTAATTCGCAGAAGTATTTCAAAGGCTGCAAGAATGCCTATTTTAAGTATGGCGGAGTAGGCATCCAATTTGCTGAACCATTATATCGGGCCGGACTGCTCAGCAGGAAACAGGAGGAAGTCGACGGTCAGATGATCGTTCCGCGCGATCTGATCCTGAAACACCTGCCGATGGCTCCGAAGAATCCGGAAGAGATAAAACAGATCATTGATGAAGGTATCATTTCTGATGGCGGCGCATTCGTAATAGAGGCTTATGGCAAGAAAGACGGCAAAGACGTCATGGTCGAACTTCATCTGAATGCACCAGGTTTGGTTGAATCATACGAAAAAGCCAGAATGACCGGCGAGATGTATCTGACCGGACAGGGGGCTTTCCTTTATACAAAACTATTTGTCAATGACATGATCGATCAGAAAGGCCTGATCTCTTCCGACATGCTAAGTGACAAACAGGTGGAACAGTATATCAGCTGGGCCAAAGAGCTTGGCATCACCTATGAAATGCAGATAAAGGAAGGTGTTGTCCCTGCAGACCTGAAAGGCTGACAGAAAACAGCGGATATAGCTCTGCTGAATCATCCGATTAAGAAGTTCATGCAGTTTGGATGCTATGAACTTTTTTTATGAATTTTTGGCAGATATTACACTTGTATCTATTTCACTTATATACTATCGTTTTTGTTTTATTTTGATGTACAATTTTAATTAATAAAGTGAGGTTAAACATGAAAAAGCTAATTATACTTTCAATCATGCTTATAAGCGTGTGCGCCTGCACAGCTCAGAGCGTTATTGTTGAAGAGTTTGTAGGCAAGGATGTTCACGAAG
>CADCPE010000273.1 GCA_902803275.1 uncultured Erysipelotrichaceae bacterium | reverse complement strand
AGCGAAGGTCTTCTGGCAGAATATGCCAAGCGATTGGCTGATGAAGGCAGGGATCTCGATGAGATCTACAACGAATTGAACAGAGTCAGAGGCAAAGTCAGGATCATTGCGATCTTTGCGACTCTGGAAAATCTCAAGAAGGGCGGAAGGATCTCTTCTACTGCCGCCTTTGTCGGTGAAGTATTATCGATCAAACCACTGATCACCATCACCGACGGCGTTGTCGACATTCCAGGCAAAGTCAGAGGCATGAAAAAAGGCTATCAGGCCATGAGGGAACACATCCTCAATGAAGGAGGCATCGACCTGACAATGCCATGCGGCTATGCCTATTCAGGAAGCGATGACACCAATATCAACGAATTCATCGAAATGAACAAAGACCTTTATGGTGACCTTGAAGTACCGACATCCTATGTCGGCGCAACGGTTGGAACATATGCGGGAAGCGGAGCTATCGCCACGGCCTATTTCGTCAAATAGATGGATATCTATATAAGATCTAAAGAAGACATGATCAACGCAATTGAAGAGTATGGCATCCTGCCATTCTTTTCAAATTCCATCAAAGGCTTTTCGATCGAAGAAAACTGCGATCCCAAAGTCTATTTTGATGTAAGTCCGGGGATCTGGGAATGGAAGGGTCCGGTCATTCAGGAGACCAGATGCGCCTATGGCAAGTTCTTTGAGAAGAAGGCCTGTTTCATTTCCAAGAAGTGGTTTTACGATTTTGCGAATTACCGCAGAGACGGCTATGACTTTGAAGCAAGGGTATCTGACGGGCTCGTCAACTACAATGACGAATTCCTCTACAATATAGTCGCTTCAAAACATTCGATCCTGTCCAAGACCGCCAAGGCGATCGGCGGATATGTAAAGCCAAGAGAAAAAGGTAAAGACACCTGGGAACCTCGTAAAGGTTTTGATACTTCGATCACGAATCTGCAGATGAAGGGTTATGTCCTGATCATCGATTTTGAATATGAGACTGATAAAAACGGCAACTTCTATGGCTGGGGCATCTCCCGCTATTCAACACCGGAAGAATATTATGGCAAGAAGTTTGCGGATAAATGTTATAAGCGGAGACCGGAAGAATCATATGAACGTCTTTTAAGACAATTAAAAAAGATCAATCCTGAAGCATCAAGGAATGATCTTAAGAAGTTTCTTGGTTAGACTTTTTTATAGTTTCTGGCAATGTCGAACATCTTCTTGTCGACATGACAATAGCCTTGAGGATTCTTGATCAGATAATCCTGGTGATATTCTTCACCGACCGTGAAATTGGCTAAAGGAAGAAGTTCCGTGACGATCGGCTTATCATATCGTTTAGAGAGTTCATCGAGACTCTCTTTTATTATGCCTTCATCTTCCTTATCGACATAGTAGATACCGGTACGATACTGATGGCCTACATCATGGCCCTGCTGGTCAAGGATGGTCGGATCGATAATCATGAAAAACAGATCCAGGATCTCCTTTAAGGAAATGGTCTTTTCATCATAGACGACTTCAACAGTTTCGCTGGCCAGGGAGCGATGAGCTTTCAGGTCTTCATAGGACGGAGATTCGATATCGCTGTTAGCGTAGCCGACGGTCGTTTCTTTCACGCCTTCGATCAAAGAGAGGAAGTGTTCAACACCCCAGAAGCAGCCACCTGCCAGATATATTTTTTTCATAGATCCATAATACTACAGAAAATAAAATGTGTGCGTTTTCATACTTTACAAAGTTAAAATCCATATATAATTTAGATATGTTTATTAGAATGACTGTACAGATAAGAGCTTTAGCAGAAGCTTCTAATGACTACATACCGTTATTATCCAACGCCAGTGCTTTACTGAATGAAAATCTGGAAAACATCAACTGGGTGGGATTTTATCTGGTAAAAAACGATGCTTTACAGCTGGGACCATTTCAAGGCAAGATCGCCTGTGTGAATATCGAAAAAGGCAAAGGTGTCTGTGGAACTGCATATGAGAAAGATGAGGTAATAGTAGTTGAAGATGTTCATCAGTTCCCGGGACATATTGCCTGTGATGCGGCTTCAAATTCGGAGATCGTCATACCATTACATCGTGATGGAAAGGTCGTGGCGCTTTTGGATATCGATTCACCGCTCACCGGCCGTTTTGAAAAAAAAGACCGTGACGGTCTGGTTGCGTTTGCTAAAGTATTGGAAGATCTTATCAACTGGGACTAGATGTGCTGACTGACGTAGTCGGCTATATACTCGGCCCCGTTGCTGATCCTGTGTCTGACGATCCTGTCCAGACACACTTTTATTTTATGGGCATAGATGAAATCGAAAAGGACTCCGTAGATCTGATCCGGATCCTCACACTTGAGCCCATAGCCGTTGCTGGTGACGAACTGATAGTTATAGTTTTCCTGGCCTTTGATATGACCGGTGATGACGATGGCTGTACCGCTGCGTACCGCTTCGGTTATGACGTTAGGTCCGGCCTTGGTCAGGATGATATGGCTCTGAGCCAGAAAATCATTCATGTTCATGACGAACTCATAGATCTGCACGTTCTTAGAAAGATCGCCTTTTTCCTGCATCTGCATCAGCGTCTGATAAAGCCGCTTGTCCAGACCGCAGATGAACTTGATCGATACATTGTCCAGCCTTGAGACTTCTTTGACAAATTTGATGTTCTTCTTAAGGTCTGTTGAAGTGTTGACCATCAGGATATTGACCTTTGAATCAACGGTCTTCGGCTTATTCAATACGATGATGTCGTCTCTGACCGGGAATCCTGAAGTCAGGACCCTTCTTGGGTCAAAGCCCTTCATGATGTAGTCGTCTCTTATGACGTCTGTTGGCACGAAGGTGATGTCTGCGTCCTTGTCCATCCAGACTGCGGGAGGCTTGATCAGATCGATAACGCCGATATAGAAAGGAATGTTCAGTCTGTATCTTTTGATGAGCCTTGAGACTGCTTTTGTAAACATGCACTGAACAGAGATTATCAGATCCGGCTGATAGTTCCTTATCTCTTCCAGAAGACCAGCCTTGACCTGTTCATACATGGTGCGATGTACGATATCAGGAAAATGTTCCGAAAACCTTTCAGCCGAATAGTAGACATAAGGCGCTCTTGTGGTGATCGGGATATAGATGTTCTCAATAAAGTCACCTCTTTTGCCCATGAGCGGAAAAACATCGAGCTGCCTGGTCTCGTAGCCGGCATCTTTCAGTTTTTTCTCTATCGCATTGGATGAGGATTTGTGACCGGAACCGGTCTTGATGGAAGTAAGGATAAGAACTTTCTTCATAAGAGTATTATACCGAAAAAGAATTTTTCCCGATATATAATGGAAAAGATAAAAAGGAGATGTTTGATGACTTTTGATGAAGTGTTCAATCACACCATGGAATTCAAGGACTGCAGGCTGATCTCAAGCAGCGAAAAGCACGCCGAGATAAGGATCAGGGTGAATGAAACAGATACAAACCCTTACGGTCTTGCCCATGGCGGCTATCTGTTTACTATTTGTGATACACTGTGCGGATTGCTGGGATATTGCCTGGGCTATTATGTGGTTACCCAGCAGGCAAACATAAACTATCTTAAACCCGCTAGATTAAACGATGAACTCACGATCCTGGCCGAGGTTCTTCACAGCGGCACAAGCAGTGATGTATGCGATGTCAGGATCACAAATCAGAAAGATGAACTGATAGCCAAAGCACAATTCACATTGTTCAATACACAGAAAATTGATATAAAATAGAAATGATGAGGTGAAGTTATGAAAATACTTAAGAAAATTTTGGGATTTTTATCCGTTGTTACGATATTAGGCGGAAGCGGCTCGCTGGCGTGGCAGTATTTCCGCAACAAGCAGCTGCTGGAAGTGCTGGTCTCCAATTCGATCGTCAAAGGTTCGATCAACGTTTTAAAAAGGATGGGCATCTCGATCCTGGTGATCTTCGCAGGTATGGTGCTGCTGATCATCTACTTTAAGATCGGCAGTGTCGTCAGAAGAGTGGAAAGAGAAAAAAGAGAAGCTCTGAAGGAAGAAAGAAGGGAATCTGAAGAACTCAACCGCCAGCTGAGAAAAGAAGCTGACGAGGCAAGAGCCGAAGCTGAACAGGCCAGGAAAGAGAACGAGTTCATGAGACAGAGCCTGCTGAACAAGCAGAGCGAAGAAGGCGAAACCACAGAACAGGAGCAGGAATAGTCCTGCTTTTTAAATGTCCAGGACAAGTCCGACTCCGACTTCCTTTATATCAAGAGCCTTGCCCATTTCGATCTTTGCAGCCAGTGAAACGCAATGGCACGGATAGATCAGTTCAACCTTGTTGTTCTTGAAATACCGGATGGTTTTTCTAAGCCTTTCATCGACATTGAACAGATGATAGCCGCCGATGACCCCGTAGATCCTTTCGTCATTGCACACTTTCTTGGCATATTCCATGATGTTGCAGATACCGCTGTGGGAACAGCCGCTTATCATAAACAGGCCCTTATCAGATCGGTAAACGATCGCCGAATCGTCATAGAGATAATCATCGATCATTTGATTGTCTTTTCTGGTCTTGCCCAGTGCATACCTTTTTTCAAAATCAAAGAAAACCGGTATTTCACCCAAGAAGAAGATGTTGTCAGAGATCTGAACGGGTTCCTTGCTGAGGTTCAGATCATAGATTCTCGATACATCGTCCATATTCAAAGGTGAACTTATATCAAGGCCTTCATGGAACTTATAGTTGAAGGTATCAGGATGCGTTATGAGCTTGATGCCGTGCTTATCAAGATATCTTAGTCCGCCGCTGTGATCGTTATGTCCGTGCGAAAGAACGATCCTGTCTATACTGTCTAGATCAATGCCTAAAGTTCTGGCATTTGCGATATAGGCATCTGAATAGCCGGTATCAAAAAGGATGCTGGTGCCGCCGTCTTCAATGAAATAACTGACGGCCGGTTCACCGAGGTAATACATATCGATATAGGTATTATTGTCTTCCAGAACTGTGAGTTTCATTATGAGTTTATTGTATCTTAAGTTTCGAAATTAACATAATTTTCCATAATTGAAACATAATTTACTGAAACCTTTTTATTATTATTTAGCTGTAAGGAAAAGATAGCCCTTATATAAATTGTTAGTTATCATATATTTATTTCCCCCTTATAAAAAAGAGAAACAGCGTAAAGCTGTTTTCTTTTT
>CADCPE010000272.1 GCA_902803275.1 uncultured Erysipelotrichaceae bacterium | reverse complement strand
TCTTTTTTCATCCTGATGTCCTCCTTTTTCTATATATACGAATAATTATATTTTAAGGCAATAAAACACTAACAAACCTTACTTTCCTAACCGATTTGGATATAATGTACAAATAACCCTGAAATGCCTGTAAGATCATATATCTCTTCCCTGATAAAACATCAATCATTCTTGACTATGTATCATATGATTCCACCCATCTGATACATTTATGTTCCATGGCTAATGTTTCATATGGATGCCTTTTGAAACATGATATGGCATGTATCTTTAGGGTATCCCCTATTGAAACATTGCCTATTAATAAAGGGAACTGTCAGATATCAGAAACAGTTGAAAAGAATTATTCCTTCAAGTACAAATTCGGGATGTTTTGATTCTTGTTTTTATAAGATCCGGTTATGCATACAAAAAGAGACAAACAAGAACCATTTACCTCTTGTTTGCCTGGCAGAATATGGCGGAACGACAGAGGCGAAAAAACCTATAGTATCGGGATAGCAGTTTATCACTATCAATATAATCAAAATATAGAAACAGGCCTGCAAATTATGACTGATGAATAATAAAATAAGATATAGTCAAATAACAGCTTTAACTGATAAGATTAACTCTTGTATATGCTCTGTTTTTGACCGGGGGTACATAGATGAAAACATTTACTGAAAGGGACTATATCACATATCCGCGAAGATTCAAGGCCTACCGATGGTATAAACCTCTGCTGGTCGGTATGCTGTTTATCGTCTTTCTTTTTATCTTTAACATGGCGGTTGAACAGATCACCAGAACAGTATTCAGCGCTACCATACAGGATAACGGCTACGACAGTATGGATTTCTATTCAGCAGCCGGTGCTTTCAGGAACAATGCCCTGAATGCGTGCTACATCCCGTCTTTATTGCTGGCAGCACTGATCGTCAAAGACCGTCCGATCTCATCTTACTTTTCTTCGATGGGCGGATGGCGCTGGAAAGTCTTTTTCAGAACAATGGCGTTGGGTATTGTCGTCTTTGCGATTCCCAATATCATCCGTTATATCCTGTCAGGAAGAATCGGAGAAGTCCGTTTCACAGCCGGCGGCTTCATCATGCTTTGTATCTTTCTGCCGCTTCTGGCGATTGGAGAAGAGCTTCTTTTTAGAAGCTTTATCATGCAGACAACAGGAAGCTGGTTCAATATGGCAATCGTTGGTCTGCTGGTGCAGGTTCCGCTTTTTGCCCTGGATCATGCTTACAACACGATTGGCAGGATTTCCATCGGCCTGTCTGCTCTTGTGTATGGACTGATATGCGTCTACTCCAAAGGAGTTGAAGCGTCTTCGGTTTTGCATATCCTGAACAACTTTACCGGTCTCCTCATGGCCGGTCTTGGTTTTGGCAAGTTAACTTCTGAACAGAGTGCAGGTAGTCTTTTTATCAATCTGTTTTTTAAACTTGTGTTCTTCCTGTTTATCTTGTATGCCGCTAAAAAACTTCACTGGTTTGATGAAGTGAAAAAGGATGATGTCACTGAATTTAACGAAAAAAGTAAATAATACAATTATCGGTGCCAACAAGAACAATTGAAACACCTTCAAAGCTGTAAAACAAGATTCTGGTTTCATCTGAATATAAATAGAAGGACAGATCATAAAATACTTTAGATTTTTTTGGAATTGTCTGATTTTTTATAATACGTCTTTAAATATATTTTTTCTTACCTTTCAACTTAAATTAGACAAAATTTCAGAATATATGAGATCGGCAGATAATGCCGATTTTTACAGCCTTTTTTGGGCTTATGATCTGTTGTTTTCCTGTTCTTTTCACCCTTATTTCGACAAAAGGATGTGCTTTTGGGTATACGAAAAGTACTTTCCGGAATGAAAGGTTTCATACTTATTTGGACAGATACTTATTTATCTGAAAGCGGCTTTGACCGCCGAGGAAATGAAGAGGATGGTGCTTACAGCAACCGTGCCGGACCGGCACACTGTTGCCGGAAATAAAGGACTTTGCATCATATACAGATCCGTCTTCCTTGTCTGCCTTAATTATTAGCATATCCAGTGATATTCATCAATATGGCAGACAGCTGCACCACCAGAACATTCAAGACTTATCTGGACAGGATGTCTAATTAAGTTTGGAATGTAAGAATTCATCATTAATCTGCCCTCTCACAAATCTCTATCGTATAAAACAATGAATAAGATAATATTATAAGTCTTATAAT
>CADCPE010000271.1 GCA_902803275.1 uncultured Erysipelotrichaceae bacterium | reverse complement strand
GAAGAAGCATTCATGCTGGGAAAGTATTATGCTGAAAAAGCAACTGTTCCTGTAGCTGTTCACCTTGACCACGGTCTTGATGTTGAAACAGTCAAGAAGGCTGTAGATATCGGATTCACTTCCGTTATGATCGATGCTTCATCTCAGCCTTACGACGTAAATGTGGCAAGGACCAAGGAAGTAGTAGACTATGCACACGCTCACGGCGTAGTTGTAGAGGCGGAACTTGGCCATGTCGGTTCAGGTGATGTCATAACTTCCGAAAACAAGGAAGCCATAGCAGAAGATTTCAATATCTATACAGATGTTGCAACGGCAAAACTGTTTGTCGAAGAAACAGGAGTTGATTCATTAGCTGTTTCTATCGGTACTTCTCACGGCTTATATAAAGGGACTCCGGTGATCGATTTTGAAAGGCTTCATGAATTAAGAGAAGCGCTTCCTGTACCTCTGGTATTGCATGGCGGTTCAGGATCTGGTGATCGTAATCTTGAAAAATGTGCCACTGAAGGCATTTCAAAGATCAACGTATTTACCGATTTCACAGTAGCGGCTATCGAGGCAACGAAAAACGAAGATTACGTTAACTGGTATAAACTGATCAAGGACGCCAACAAAGGCATCAATGAAAAACTTAAATACTATTTCAGACTGTTCCATACAGGAAAGGTTGGTGAATAATGATGGAAAAAGCAAAATTGAGAAGACCATTCTTTGTCTGCAATCCAAAAGCATACCTCTATGGCGAAGAATCTCTTAAACTGGCTAAAAAATGTGAAGAACTGGCTGTGAAATACGATTTCGATGTCATGTTTACAGCTCAGCATGTCGATCTGTCCATGATCGCAAAAGAATGCCCGCATCTGATCGTAACTGCTCAGTCCATGGAATCATTAAAACCTGGTAGAGGGATGGGGCATATCCTTCCTGAAGCATTAAAAGCTGCAGGAGTTAAGGCTACTTTCCTAAATCATGCAGAAAACCCGATGACGATCAATGAACTGGCCAAAACTATAGAAAGAGCCAATGAATTAGGAATCCTCACGGTCGTCTGTTCAAATGAAGAAGCAGATACAAGGGCGATCGCCGAGCTTCATCCTGACTGCATGGTCTGTGAACTTACAAGTCTTATCGGCACCGGAACTACAGCTGATGAATCATATATGAAAGCTACAAATGACATCGTTAAGTCTGTTTCCCCTGAAACCAAGACTTTACAGGCCGCCGGAATATCAACCGGTGATGATGTCTACAAGGCTATCAAGTCAGGTGCTGATGCGACAGGCGGAACAAGCGGAATCGTTGCTGCAGCTGATCCTATCGCAAAACTAGAGGAGATGTTTGAAGCACTTGACAGAGCCAGAAAAGATTTCTGTCAATAATTGAAAAGGCTTACATATCGTTCTATAATATTTAATGGTATATATTTATTTACCGAAAGGAGATTTTTAATGAAAAGAATACTCTTATGTTGTGGAACCGGTGTTGCAACTTCAACAGTTGTAAACAAAAAGGTTGAAGAAGAACTCAAAAAGAGAGGTCATGCGGGTGATTTTACAATTTCTCAGTGCAAGGCTGCAGAAGTTCCTTCTAAATCGCCAAATTTTGATCTCTGTGTAACTACTGTTCCTCTATCATTCAAATGTGACTGCCCGATTGTTGTAGCTACGGGTATCATCATAAACAGAGGTACTGAAGAGATCTATAACAATATAGAAAAGGCTCTTTGGAGCGAATAAAATCATATTTTAACTGGATTTTCCAGTTTAAAATACATAGATAAAATGGGGCTTTTATCTATGAAAAGATCAAATTATTTTAAGGGAGGAATTTGATTAATGCAATTTATTCTTGATTTCTTTGGATTCATTAATAGTGCAGGTTCAGTTGTAATGATGCCTATCATCATCACTCTGATCGGTCTAGTAATGGGTGCAGGATTCGGCAAATCACTTCGTGGTGGTTTAACTGTTGGTGTAGGTCTGATTGGTCTTAACCTCGCTACTGGATTAATGGGCTACCTGGCTACTGCTGTTGGACAGATGTCTGCTCGTTTCGGTTTGACACTGAGCACAGTTGATATCGGTTGGCCAGCTGCTGCAGCTGCTGCATTCGCAACTCAGGTTGGTTCATTCATTATTCCACTCTGCCTGTTAGTTAACATCATCATGATCGTAACTTCTACAACTCAGACAGTCGATATCGACGTTTGGAACTACTGGCACTTTGCATTTACTGGTTCTCTGGTAACTGCTATTACTGGTAGCTTGCCATTAGGTCTTGTTGCTGCTGTAGCTAATGAAGTAATCGTTCTCGTATTAGGTGATATTACTGCTCCAGCTCTGGAAACTACATTAGGTATGCCTGGTGTATCTCTTCCTCACGGTTTCACAGCTGCCTTTGCCCCAATCGCGCTGGTATGTAACTGGGTAATTGAAAAGATTCCTGGATTAAAGGATGTTGACTTCACTCTTGAAGGTTTACAGGAAAAGATCGGTATCTTTGGTGAACCTGTCATCGTCGGCTTCATTCTTGGTCTGGTTATCGGCTTACTCGCTGGTCAGGATTTCGTAGGCTTCATGTCAACAGCTATTTATCTTGCTGCTGCAATGGTTATCATTCCTAAGATGGCTGCTTTACTGATGGAAGGCTTAATTCCTATTTCTGATGCTGCTAGTGAATTCATTGACAAGCACTTCAAAGGCAAAGGAAAGATGTACATCGGTCTGGATTCAGCTGTCGGTGTTGGTCACCCAATGACAATCACTTTAGGTCTGATCCTTGTTCCAATTTCAGTATTACTTGCTGTTATCCTTCCAGGTAACACAGTATTACCAGCAGTTGACCTTTCAGTATTCCCATTCATGTTCGTTTTGATTCTGCCTATCTGCAAGGGTAACGGTTTCAGAAGCTTGATCACTGGCTTGATCTGTATCACATTAGGTCTGTACATTGCTACATCATTGGCTGGCCCTACCACTCAGGTATGCCACTCTATCGGACAGTATACTGACATTCCTTCTCTGTCATCAATCTGTGATGGTGCTAACCCATTAACTTGGATCCTCTTCAAGTTAGGTACTTTACCACAGGCTGTTGCTTATATCGCGTTTGCTGTAATAGCTGTCGGCTTCGCAGTATACAATGGCATGAGAATCAGAAAAGAAAACAAAGCTTAATCAAAAATAAAGTAGGGGCTTTATAGCCCCTTCTTTTTATTGGGGTAATATGAAGCAATACATATATAAGAAAAAATTCTATAACGTCAGAGTCGTATATACCGGATACTTCGTAGTATTTATTTTTATTTTGGCCATGTATGCCATGTTTACGACAGGCAATTACTTATGGAGCGTTGTTGCCATCGTTTGCGTTTATCAGTTTATAAATACTTTTGTATCTCTGGCTAATCCGCAGGAAGTAGATATCGATGATAAATATATCGCCTTCAAAGGTTTTGGCAAGGAGCATAAGTATTACTTCACTGATATCAAGGATTTCCGTGTTAAGGAAATGGCGACATCCAAGAAGATCTATCTGCGTATCAATAAAGATGATTTTTCCTTGTTTAAAGGCCGATACTGGATAGACTGTTATTACTTCAACGATTCAGATGAACTGTTCATGTATTTCATTAAGAAGGAAGATGAGATACATCCGGATACGATCAAAGCCTATGCCCACAGATCGAACCAGTTCACACCTCAACAAAAAGAACAGAAAAAAAAAAAAAAACAGAAAAAGCAAATATAAACAAATATTAGGGGGAGATAAAAATGGCTGTTTATAAGGAAACGATCAATGATATCAAATCTAAAGGCGGAAGCCCTACTTACATCAACATCACAAGTGAAGTAAGAGAGATCATCAAAAGAAGCGGCATAAAGGATGGTGTTGTTCATGTCATCTCGCCACATACGACCTGTTCAGTTTTCTTTGAGGAATATGTTCACGATACTATGCCTGATGGCAAAGAATTCATCCAGCAGGATCTTGACAATGTCCTGGCTAAGATCATTCCTGATCAGACTGCCTGGGGACAGTATTTCTATCCGGGCGTAAAACATTTTGAAGATGTTGAAACATGGCCGGATTATCTGAAATATCTGCCTAGCGGCACAAGAGAAGAACTGATGAACTGTGATGCTCATCTTAAAGCTACGATCTTAGGCAATTCCGCAACATTTGAAGTTGACAATGGTGAACTTGGCGTCGGAAAGACCGGCTATGTCTATTTTGTCGACTTTGACAGAACGCATCCACGTTCTAGAAGATGCAAGGTTGTCGTTATCGGAGAATAATCGATGAAACTTGGTATTGTCGGAGCAGGTTTAATAGTTTCTACATTACTTGAGTTTATTCATGAAGTCGATATTGAGCTGGTAGCTATAAGTGCTACACCGAAAGAAATAGACAAACTCAATGAACTCAAAGCAAAACACGGTTTTAAGTATGTCTATACGGATATTGATGAATTATTGAAAAATGATGAAGTTGATACTGTTTATCTCGGAGTAAACAATCAGCTTCATTATCTTTTTGGTAAAAAAGTGCTTGAAGCAGATAAGCATCTGATCATGGAAAAGCCTTTTGCGTCCAACTATGATCAGGCATGCATGCTTGTTGAAATGGCTAAGGATAGACATTTGATGATCTTTGAAGCCATTTCTACGATCCATAATCCCAATTTCCTGAAGATCAAAGAGCTTTTGCCCACCTTGGGTGATATAAAGATCGTAACGGTAAACTATACGCAGTATTCTTCCAGATATGACAAATTCAAGGAAGGCGTGATCCTGCCGGCTTTTGATGTCAATAAATCCGGTGGGGCATTGATGGATCTTAATATATACAATATCCATTTTGTTCTGCGGTTATTCAATGCACCTAAAAATGTCCACTATATCGCCAATATCGAAAAAGGCATCGATACATCAGGCATCATGACCATGGAATATGATAAGTTCAAAGTCGTTTCGATAGCGGCGAAAGACTGCGGTGCTCCATTTACCAACTGCATCCAAGGCGATCTAGGCTGTATCTATACCAGTTCACCACTGTTTACACTTACTGATTTCTATTATCAGCTCAATAAACAGGAACCACTTCATTATGATCTGACGAATAATGCGCATCGCATGAAACATGAATTTCTTGATTTTATCGATATGTTCAATAATAATGACTACGAGACTGTCTATGAACTGCTGGAACATTCAAAGGAAGTCATGAAAGTGATCAGTAAAGCCAGAAAAGATATAGATCTGGTGTTCCCGGATGATTCAAATCTATAGGAG
>CADCPE010000270.1 GCA_902803275.1 uncultured Erysipelotrichaceae bacterium | reverse complement strand
GATTTTTGATAAGACAGCTTATTGAAAGAAGGCGGATCAGGAGCGAGTTGATGATGACAATGCTGATATTTTCAGAATATTTGCCGTCTGTGATTACCTGACAAAACACATGATAATCAAAGGGCTAGGGTCCTTTTTGATCAAGACCATATGATAGAATATAAATATAAATCTTTTGCGATCGTTTTTTCGCTACGGGCAAAAAGATAAACGAACAAGAAAATGCTGGATTATTTAGTTTACGGAATGATTTATATCGGAAGCATCCTGATGGTCTACAACATCTACAGTTTTGTCATGTATGCTACCTATATCCGTAAAAGCAATATTAAGCAAGGCAGCAATATCGTCAATGTGCCGATCATTCTGCTTATTTTCTTTCTGCTTGGCTATCTGGCTGTAGCTATCTTCGGTGATCCTGATCTGATCATGGCCGGTATCCTTTTCGGAGGAAGCGTTTTTGTCTACATAATCTATCGCGTGCTGAACAATATTACCGGCAAGATCATCGAAAGCGAGAAGATGGAAGCGGAACTCAAGGCGATCGAAGAGAGCACAAAAGCCAAATATGATTTCATGGCTTCGATAAGCCATGAAATGCGTACGCCGATGAATGTCATCCTTGGTCTTGATGAACTGGCTTTGAAGAATCCTGATCTTCAGGATGAAACCAGGACGCAGCTTGAAAAGATCGGCATCAGCGGCAGATATCTGCTCAGCCTGATAAACAACACTCTGGATATGCATGACATCGAGACCGGAAGGCTGAATGTCTGCAATGATATTTTTGAGATAAATGAGATCCTTGACGAGATCGACGTCATGATGGACCAGCTCTCAGGCGAAAAGAAACAGACCTACCGAATGACAAAACAGGAACTATCCGGGTGCTATGTCGGAGACAAGGAAATGGTCAAGGAAGTCCTGATGCATATTCTGGAGAATGCGGTCAAGTATACTCCGGAACAAGGCAAGATCGATTTCACGATCGAAGAGATAAAAAAGAAAGACAACAAGTGCGATCTGCGCTTTACCATAAGTGATAACGGTATAGGAATGTCGGAGGATTTTGTTCCGAAAGCCTTTGAACTGTTTTCCAAGGAGGACAGCGGTTTCAAGAGCCGCTATGACGGCGGAGGAATGGGATTGGCTATTGCCAAGGCCAAGTGCGATCTCATGAACGGTGAAATAAAAGTGATATCCAAACGCAACGTGGGTTCGACATTTGTTGTGACCATACCTTTTGACATCGCTGAAAAGAAGGAAGAAAAAAAGTCTCAAAACACAAATCTTAAAGGGCGCATGGTACTGATCGTTGAAGATATAGATGACAATGCCGAGATCGTAGCCGATCTTCTGGAACTTGAAGACATAACTTCTGAGCGAGCAGAGAATGGCCAGAAGGCAGTGGACATGATCATGGGAAAACCGGAAAACTATTATGATGCGATCCTGATGGATCTGCGCATGCCGGTAATGGATGGGTTGGAAGCTACCAGAAAGATCCGTTCACTGGACAGAAAAGACTGCAAGGAAATACCGATCATTGCGCTTTCTGCCAATGCACATGAAAACGATATAGAAAATTCTTTGAAGGCCGGAATGGAGGCCCATCTGGTCAAACCTATCGATGTCGATAAACTTTATTCGACGCTGAATGAGTATATGAAGGAGAAGAGGTCATGATCAGATCCAAACAGATTCAAAGACCTCAGCTGGTCCTTGTGGTTGACGACCAGGAGATAAACCGTGATGCTTTAGGCATCATCCTGGAAGATGATTATGATGTCATTTATGCACAAAACGGCAAAGAAGCGCTCAACGCGATGCACGAACATATCGACGAGCTCGTCATCGTGCTGCTGGATCTGATGATGCCGGTGATGGATGGCTTTGAAGTGCTTGAAACGGTGCGCAATGATGAAGATCTCAGAAAGATCCCGATCATCGTTCTTACTTCCGATAAGAGTGCAGAACTGCGGGCCTTACAGATGGGCGCTGCCGATTTTATCACCAAACCTTTTGATGCACATGAAGTGATCCTGGCCAGAGTAGGAAGGATCATTGAACTCAGTGAAGGGCGAAAGCTCATCTCATCTGCCGAGACCGATAAACTGACCGGTCTATACAATCGCAACTTTTTCTTTGAATATGCCGATCGTTTGTATAGATATCACAAGGACAGGCATATGGATGCGATCGTTCTGAACATTGAACAGTTCCATTCGATAAATGATCTCAATGGCCGGCAGTTCGGTGACAGAGTGCTGAAGACGCTTGGTGAAGAGATCAAGGCTTTCATGAATGAGACAGTAGGCATCGCCAGCCGTTTTGAAGCAGACCGCTTTGCGATCTACTGTGTTGGGCAGGACGATTATAAATCCTTACTGAAGAGATTTCAGGATAAACTTGATGAACAGTTCCCGGAAGTCAACGTTCATCTGCGCATGGGTGTAAAGCTGTGGGCAGAGGATACGGAACCTGTTGTGATGTTTGACAGAGCCAGAGCTGCCTGCAACATGACCAGAGGCGATTACCAGAATCCGCTGATGATCTATTCCGAAGAGATGCGTCTTAAGGAACTGATGAACCGCAGACTGCTCAATGATCTGCGCTTAGCTGTAGAAGAAAACCAGCTGATAGTCTACTATCAGCCTAAATACGACATACAGTGCAATCCGCCTCGCCTTATTTCTGCCGAAGCTCTCATACGCTGGAAACACCCGGAGCTGGGCATGATAGCTCCTGGCGATTTCATTCCCCTGTTTGAGAAAAACGGTCTCATCAGTGTTGTCGACAGTTTCGTCTGGAAACAGGCCGCAAAGCAGATCTCGCTGTGGAGAGAGAAGTACGGGTTCACTCTGCCGGTATCGGTCAATCTTTCAAGAGTCGACATCTTCGATCCGGCTCTTACGGATAAGCTTGTAGAACTGGTCAGGGACTATGATCTGAAATTCGATGATCTTAAACTGGAAGTTACGGAATCGTCATACACGGACAATGCCAAAATGCTTCTGGAACTTATACACAATCTGCGCACGATGGGCTTTGAAGTCGAAATGGATGACTTCGGTGCAGGCTATTCTTCATTGAATATGCTCTCGGATATGCCGATCGATGTGCTTAAGATGGATATGAAGTTTGTCCGCAATATCGAACAAAGCGAGACCGATCTTCTGCTGGTCAAGCTGATCATCGATATTGCCAGATATATGAATCTGGAAGTAGTAGCTGAGGGAGTTGAAAACAATAAGCAGCTTTCCTTGCTGCAGGACGCCGGATGCAATGTTGTACAGGGATTCTATTTCTCCAGACCGTTACCGCCTGAGGAATTTGAAAAGCTTATTGAAAAAGAAATTGAATTAAGGGGGAGAAAATGACACTTAAGGAATTATATGAAAAGATCGACGGCAATTATGAACAGGCTGTCAATGTATTGCGGGTTGAAAAACTCATCGACAAGCATGTAAGAAGGATCTGCGAGAGCGAAGTCGTGACAAAACTGATCAACGCCAGAGAAGATCTTGATCCGACTGCACTTTTTGAAAGCGGACATGCCATGAAAGGCGTGTGTGCCAACCTCGGACTTACCACGCTGGCACAGCTGGCTTCCCAGATCGCCGAAGAATACAGACCAGGCAACGAAAGAAAAATGAGCGATGAGGAAGTTCGAGATATAATCGGAAAGATCGAAGAGCTCTATAACAAGACCTGTGAAGCGATAAAGGAATATCAGGATCAGTAAGTCATATGGATAAGGAAACTGATAAAAAGAAGTATCTTTCGGTCTTTGGCGCCTGGGCTCTGGCTTTCGGCTGCAGTGTCGGCTGGGGTTCTTTTGTCATGCCCGGATCGACATTTCTGCCCGTTGCAGGGCCGATCGGTACGACCATCGGTATCTGTCTTGGCGGATTGGCCATGCTGGTACTGGCTAAAAGCTATCACTATTTGATCCTTCATTATCCTGAAGGCGGAGGCACATATTCATATACGAAATACTGCTTTGGCTATGACCACGGTTTTCTGAGCGGATGGTTTCTGATCCTGACTTATATAGCCGTCATCTGGGCCAACGCTACAGCTCTTCCTTTGATCATCAGAACGGTCTTCGGTCCGATCATGCAGTTTGGTTTCAATTACGAGATTGCCGGCTACCATGTCTACATGGGAGAAATGCTGCTGGCGATCGGAGCACTGCTGATATCGGCTTTCATCTGCATGAACAGAAAACTATCCCAGAACGTTCAATTGATAATGGGCGCTGCACTGCTTCTTGGCATCATCATTACTACCGGATGTGCAATCAGGGTTCCTGGACATGCAGCAAATCTTGTTTCACCGGCTTTTGGAATCGACAGCAGACCCGTTTCCGGTGTCTTTACGATCTTTGCACTGGCTCCCTGGGCCTATGTAGGATTTGAATCCATCTCTCATTCGGCTCATGAAGCCGATTATGATCCAAAATACAATTTCCCGATCTTTGTCTTTGTTATCGTGCTGGCAGCCGTTGCCTATTCTTTGCTGTCGCTGCTTTCTGCAACTTTCTTCCCTGAAGGATGCAATTCGTGGATCGATTACGTATCCAATCTTTCAAAATATTCAGGTCTGACATCACAGCCGGCTTTCTACAGTGCTGACAGTGCTTTAGGAAGCATTGGCGTCACGATACTTACAGTTGCAGCATTCTGCGGTATCTTCACCGGACTGATCGGCAACTACATCGCTTTGAGCCGCCTTTTATGTTCGATGAGCGAAGACAACATGGTTCCTGAGCAGCTGGGCAGGCTTGATGACGATGTTCCACGCAATGCGATCATTGCCATCATGGCAGTTTCGACCATCCTGCCGTTTTTGGGACGCACGGCGATCAGCTGGATCGTCGATGTCACGACTGTCGGCGCAACGATCGCCTATGCGTTTACTGCCGCTTCAGCCGGCAGGATCGCCAAAGAAGAAAACAACAGACAGATGAAGATCTACAGCTGGGCTGGTATAGCTGTTTCGATCCTTTTTGCCCTGTCTTTCATGATCCCGAATCTTCTGGCAGTCAAGACCCTGGCAACGGAATCTTATCTGATCCTGACGATCTGGAGCATTGCCGGTTTCATCTATTTCCACAGACTGTTAAGAAAAGACACTCAAAGAAGACTGGGCCGTTCGATAGTGACCTGGGTCGTCTTGCTCGGGCTGATAATCGTCACTTCAAGTATCTGGGTCACGCAGGCTCTGGAAAACAGGCTTGACGCTTCAGGCACTGCCATCAGCGAGCATTACCAGGAAGGTGCAGATGCACAGTTTGTGCAAAACGAGCTGGACAAGGCCAACAATTCAATGAAGATCCACACCTTTGTCCAGATGGGCATGATCGTCTTGTCTCTGACTGTTCTGTTTGACATCTATTCTCTGATGCTGAAAAGGGAAAAGCAGATCGAAGTTGAAAAGGTCCTGGCTGAAGAAAGCAGCAGGGCCAAGACTTCTTTCCTGTCCAATATGTCCCACGAGATAAGAACACCGATGAATGCGATCATCGGACTGGACAATATCCTGTTGAGAGATCCGGATATAACCCCGAAGATCAAAGAGAATCTGGAAAAGATCGGGGCCAGTGCCAAGCATCTGCTTGGCCTGCTCAACGATATTCTGGATATGTCGAGGATCGAATCGGGAAGGACCGAGATCAAGAGCGAAGAATTCTCCTTCAGGGAATTCCTTGACCAGATCAACATCATTATCAACGGCCAGTGCCTTGACAAGGGACTTCATTATGACTGCAGTATCGTCAACCGTGTTTCCGACTACTATTTCGGCGACAGCATGAAGCTCAAACAGGTGCTGATCAATATCCTGGGCAACTCGGTCAAATTCACCGAGACCGGAGGCAATATCGACCTGATCATTGAAGAAGCAAACAGAAAAGATGGCAACTGCGAAATGATCTTCACGATGAAAGACAGCGGTATCGGCATGGACAAGGAGTTCATCCCTAAACTGTTTGAAGCATTCTCACAGGAGAACGCTTCTCTGACTACCAATTATGGCGGCAGCGGTTTGGGTATGGCGATAACCAAGAGCTATATCGAACTTATGAACGGCACGATCGAAGTTCAAAGCGAGAAGGGTGTCGGTTCAGTCTTTATTGTCAGAGTTCCATTAAAGACTTCCGACAAGGCAGCTTCAAAAGAGCGCAATATGATCCTTCCGGAAAACTTCAAGGCTATCATCATCGATGATGATCTGATCGCCTGCCAGCATACTCAATATGTACTGCAGGCCATCGATATAGCTTCGGATACGACCTGTGATCCTCTGGAAGGACTGGGTATGATCAAGGATGCCTATGACAATAAACGGCCGTATGATCTGATCATTACCGACTACAAGATGCCTGATCTCAGCGGTCTTGACCTGATCCATCAGGTGAGGGCATTTGATGAAGGAAAGACGCCGGTGATCATGCTGACGGGATACAACTGGGATGTCTTTGAAGAAGATGCCAAAAAGGAGAACATCGGAGCCATTCTGTCCAAACCGCTGTTTGCGGATATCCTGAACAAGGAGATCTATGCACTTTTGAACCAGAAAAAAGACGAGCAAAGCGAAACGGTCGTCATGACTGAAGAAACTTTCTTTCAAGAGCTTCTTTCCGGCAAGCGTATCCTGATAGCTGAAGACGTCGAACAGAATGCCGAGATCCTGGCAGACCTGCTTGATCTGGAAGGCATGGTAAGCGAACATGCAAGCAACGGCAAAATGGCACTTGACATGTTCAATGAAAAACCGGCCAACTACTATGATGCGATCCTGATGGATGTGCGCATGCCGATAATGGACGGTTTAAGGGCTACTAAAGAGATCAGACAGCTTGATAAGAAAGATGCTGAAACGATCCCGATCATTGCCATGACGGCCAATGTCTTCGATGAGGATGTTGAAAGATCACTGCAGGCGGGAATGAATGCACATCTGTCAAAGCCGATCGAACCGAACGTGCTTTATGAAACACTGGCTGCCTATCTTAAAGATGAATAAAGCTGAAAGGGCTTTTGAATGAAAGCCCTTTTATAATGCGTTTGCACAGATCAGCGTCTATAATATTGTAGGAGGTATTTTATGGGCAGAATTATCTATTTTATCGTCAATCTGATCGTCAAACTCCATAACAAATTTCTCAGCATCAACGACAACAGCGGACTCGGCCTTAGTGACAAGCAGCTGCATTTTCTGATCATCGGTCTGTTCGGTTTTATACTGCTGCTGATCATTCAGCCGCTTTTCAGGTGGATCTCGAAAAACTATGGACTGCTGTTCATTACTTTTTCCTATGTATTTACGATCGTTCTGGTCGTTTCTTTTGCGATCGAGATCGGCCAGGCCTATACCGGTACGGGATCGATGGATTTCTATGATGTTGCCTCAGGGATCCTGGGCTTTTTTGTGGCCTTTGCGGTCTATCTGATCCTTTACATCATCTACCATCAGTTCAAAAGACCGGTAGAAGTCGACAGTCAGGAGCGATCCTGATTTTTCTATTTATGTGCAGTTGTTCGATAGTATAATTAGAATAGTATAGATGGAGGAAACAATTTTTATGAAGATTACGCCACTTCAGGAAGCAAGACTTAAATATGAACCAAAACTTCCCGGCATGCTCAGACACGGTATTAAAGAGATCGGTGTCAAGGAAGGCGAGGCTACGGAATCTGTAGCCGATCAGGAAAAGATCAAGGAACTTTTCCCTAATACATACGGAAAGAAAGAAATAACCTTTGAAAAAGGCGAAAACACTTCCGCTTCAAAGAAGCAGGTCGTAGGTGTCATCCTCTCGGGCGGACAGGCTCCGGGCGGACATAATGTCATTTGCGGTCTCTACGATGCTTTGAAAGCAACAGACAGGAACAACGTACTTTACGGCTTCAAAGGCGGACCAAGCGGTCTTCTTGAGGACGATTATGTGGAATTCGATGATGAATTCATCGATGCCTACAGAAATACCGGCGGTTTTGATATCATCGGTTCAGGCCGTACGAAGCTGGAGACTCAGGAGCAGTTTGCGGTTGCGGCTGAAGTATGCAGAAAACACGGTATCACAGCTATTGTCATCATCGGCGGTGATGATTCCAACACCAACGCTGCCGTTCTGGCAGAATACTTCGCTGCACATAACACCGGCGTTCAGGTCATCGGCTGTCCGAAGACTATCGACGGTGACTTGAAGAACGAAGATATCGAATGTTCATTCGGATTCGATACGGCAACCAAGACTTACAGCGAACTTATCGGCAATATCGAAAGAGATGCCAACTCCGCCAAGAAATACTGGCACTTCATCAAAGTCATGGGCCGCAGTGCCTCCCATGTTGCTTTGGAATGCGCCCTGGAAACACAGCCTAACATCTGTCTGATCTCCGAAGAAGTATCGGCAAAGAAGATGTCCTTATCACAGATCGCTGACTTCATCGCTGATTCAGTAGCAAATCGTGCTGCCAAAGGCATGAATTTCGGTGTCGCGATCATCCCGGAAGGCGTGGTCGAATTTGTTCCGGAATTCTCGTCACTGATCAAAGAGATCAATGAATTGTTAGCCGGTGAAAAGGCTGAACAGTTCAACGTCCTGCCATCATGGAAAGAGAAATATGCTTTCATTGAAAAAGGTTTAAGCAAAGAAGCCATGGAAGTATTTGCGATCCTGCCTGAAAGCATTCAGCAGCAGCTCTTCCTTGAAAGAGATCCTCACGGCAACGTTCAGGTCTCTCTTATCGAATCAGAAAAGCTCTTCTCTGCTCTAGTCAAAGCCAAACTTGATGAAAGAAAGAAGAACGGCACATACAAGGGTAAATTCTCTGCTCTGCATCATTTCTTCGGCTATGAAGGAAGATGTGCCTTCCCGTCAAATTTCGATGCTGACTACTGCTACTCATTGGGCTACAACGCCTTCATGCTGATACAGTACGGATACAACGGCTATCTTTCAAAGATATCCAACCTGTCCAAACCTGCAGATCAGTGGGTAGCCGGCGGTATGCCTATCACCAAGATGATGAACATCGAGAGAAGACATGGCGAGGATAAACCGGTCATCAGAAAAGCTCTTGTTGAACTCGACGGCAAGCCATTCAGGTATTTTGAAGCCAACAGAGATACCTGGGCAGTAGAGACCTGCTACACTTATCCGGGCGCCATCCAGTACTACGGACCAAGCGAGGTCTGTGATCTAACGACCAGAACGCTGGCTCTGGAAAAAGGTTTATAGAATATGCGGTCATCCTTAAAGGATGACCTTTTTATCTGCATTCAAGATTCTGTTAGAAAAACCAGATATGAAAAAAGATTGCCGCT
>CADCPE010000269.1 GCA_902803275.1 uncultured Erysipelotrichaceae bacterium | reverse complement strand
TCATCATCGCATACGTCTTCATTGGCATTTACCTACGATTATACTGGTCATATATATGGCCGCCGTCTCAGCTCTCAGGATCCTTTTGCCTAGGCTTATCGGTTCATAACCCATTTCCCGTATCTTTTCATATTCCCTGTCATCAAAACCGCCTTCCGGTCCGATGATATAGGTGATCGATTTATTACAGCTTATCTCGACGATATTTCTGGAGCTTTCATAACAAATATAGTTGTTTTCACTTTTATACTTGTCAAGATCCTTCAAAAGCGCAACTTCACATACTTCCGGAATCAGATTGCGGTGAGACTGTTCAGCCGCTTCCTTTACGATCTTTTTCATCCTGACGAGTTTTCTGTCATCCCTGGCTTTGACGACACTTCTGATCGACTGGTAAGGAACGATCCTTTTTACACCCAGCTCCGTAAGCTTCTGCAGACACATATCAAACTTATCGTTTTTGATCAGAGCCATGATGCAGGTAATGTCGCAGTCAAGCTCATTGTTTTCCTCAAGTCTTTCACTGACCAGGCATTCATGACTGTTTATCAGATGGCAATGAAAAATATCGCCTTTGCGATCAGCGATCCTGAAAGTATAGGATGGATCCTTTCTCAGCACCTTGATCAGATGATACAGGATCTCATCTTCAAGTCTGATAGTCTCGCCTGTTTCAATCTCTTTATCGATAAAATACTGCTGCATAGTCTAATTATATTACTGAAAAGGACAATTACTTGTCCTTCTTCTCTTCACTTTCTTCCTTGAATGTTATCTTGATCTCATTGACCTTCTTGGAATCGGCATCCGTAACTTCGATATGCATGTTCTTGAAGTCAAAACTGTCGCCTTTTACCGGGATCTTATCCAGGATGTCGATGACCCAGGCCGATACGGTATTGAATTCATAATCTTCATCGTTTTCGATACCGAAATGTTCAAACATCTCATCGATATCTTCATCAGCCTTGACCAGATAGGTGTTATCGTCAAGCTTCTTGTAATACTCGATGACTCTGTCATGCTCGTCATAGATCTCCCCGACCAGTTCTTCAAGGATATCTTCCATCGTGATGATGCCCTGCGTTCCGCCGTATTCATCAACTACGATCGCCATGTGCGATTTGGAAGTCTGGAACTGTTTCAGCAGTGATGAGATCTTCACCTGCGGTGAAGTGTATATTACCGGTTTCAGTACTTCTCTGATGTTTGTGGATTTTTCATACAGCAGATGATAGTAGAAATCCTTTTCGATCAGTACACCGATGATATTGTCGATGGAATCTTCATAGACCGGAAGTCTTGAATAGCCGGAATCACGGTATTTGAGTTCTATATCCTCGATCGTATCTTCATCGATCTCAACAGCTATGACATCGATTCGCGGTGTCAGTATCTCCCCGACATCAAGGTCATTGAATTCCAGGGCGTTGGTGATGATCTCCGCCTCATGGTCTTCGATATCGCCGTCTTCATTGGCCTCTTCAACCATTGTGATGAATTCATCAGTGGAATAGGTATCATTGACTTCGCCATAGAATCTGGCGATCAGTTTTTCAAGATAGCGGAAGATGAAGGTCAGCGGCGTAAAAATAAAGACCATGAATCTTAACAGCGGCGTGCAGGCCATGGCGTACTTTTCCGGTACATACTTGGCCATATTCTTCGGTATGATCTCGCCGAATATCATGATCACAAGGGTCATGACTACAGATGAGACAGCTACACCGTTTCCACCCAGAATTCTGGTGAAAAGCACAGTAGCCAAAGATGCCGAAACGACATTGACAATGGTATTTCCAATCAGGATCGTCGTCAGCAGTTTTGAGAAATCTTCCGTTAATTCCAAAGTCCTGGCAGCTCTGATGTTTCCGGAGTTGGCAAGAGCCTTCAGTTTGATCTTGTTTAGCGAAGAAAAAGCTGTCTCCGAAGCACTGAAGAAACTGTAGAAAAGGACCAGTATTATTAGAATTATTAGAATAGTGCTGTTACTCATAAAAGCACCTCATTTCTGAGATCGGATCTACACGGTAAAGGAACGTCTTCTAATTTATACATAACGATGAATATTTTAACAAATATTATTTCCAAATACAAATAAATAAAACGATGCATAAAACATCACAATAATATACATTACACCAGACAAATATGATGATTCATGGCAGGATACTGATCTTTTCAAACAGATGTGGATCAAAACAAAAAAATCCGCAGAATTAACTGCGGATAATTATCAGTTTAATCAGACTCTCGTCTTGAAGAATGCCGGAACATCATCCTCTTCTTCGATATTCCTGACGACTTCTTCTTTCTTGACAGGCTGCACAGAATCGACATTGACTACCGGACTGCTGCTCTTGTCAAAGATGATGCTGGTCTGAGATGAATGCTTGGTATTAGGTAGTTCGAAACCTGTAGCGATGACAGTAACGATGATGGCCTCGCCAAGCGATTCGTTGATCGCGACACCATAGATGATGTCGATATCGTTTCCGGCTGCTTCCTTGATGAATTCAACAGCGATCGATGAATCCTGCAAGGAAATATTAGGACCACCGGTAATGTTGATGATCGCGGATTTGGCACCCTTGATATTGGCTTCAAGAAGCGGCGATCTGATAGCTCTGGCAGCTGCTTCCTTGGCCTTGTTTTCACCCTGAGCCATACCGATACCGATAAGAGCTGTGCCCTTGCCTTCCATGACGGTCCTGATATCCGCAAAGTCGAGGTTGATGAAAGCCGGAACAGCGATCAGGTCAGTGATCGTCTGTACGCCCTGTCTCAACACGTTGTCCGCTTCCTTGAAAGCTTCCTGCATCGGGATCTTGCCTATGACATTCAACAGCTGGTTATTGGATACGATGATCAGCGAATCGACGTACTGCTTCATCTGTTCGATGCCCACGTTGGCCTGATCCATTCTTCTGCGTCCTTCAAAATCAAAAGGCTTTGTGAC
>CADCPE010000268.1 GCA_902803275.1 uncultured Erysipelotrichaceae bacterium | reverse complement strand
GCAGACAAGGATACTGTAATAAAAGGAAAGCAGGGCATTGTCATTAATGAGAACGAGCAAAAGACAGGCCATTCAGTAAGTGTCTACATGGATGGCAGCAAAGTCAATACAGTTGACAGTGCTGTTCGTGTTGATCATACTACAGATGCCCATCATACTTATATAACGCTCAAGAACTGTAATTTGACTCTATCATCCGATCAGAATCCGATCCTTGATATAAACAATAATGCCGTTGTTGAGATCAATGCTTCATACCTTTCAGGAGGAAACTGCGGCGTTGATTTCGATGATCAGAATATTAAAAAAGTCGGAGATAATTTCTATTCAAGGTTAAGGATCATAAATCAGACAGTCATTATTTCAAAGACAGGACTGCATCTGGCAAAGGAAACTGAATTCGAATCGTATGATACGATAATTCAGGCTTTAAGCAATGTCATAGAAGCATATGACGAGACTCATGTTCTGATCGCCTCAGGATACTATTCTTCTGATAACGGTGCCATTATTGAACTGATAGAAGGAGTATCACACATCGATTATAGATCGATCCTTTCAGGTTTCTATTCACATGATATCGATGAATATATTGTCAACGGGATAAGAGAGAGCTTCTCCTATGTCTGCAGTCAGATAGCCGATACAGGCGTTTACAAGTTCCGCGTCTTAAGAATGTTTGATGGCCACGTGTTCTTTAATCCACAGTATATAGGCCATTTTGAAGAAAACTACTTCACCAGAGACATAGATACCAACATCGATCTGCTTTCTAGAGCAATAAGCGATCTTGACTATGGCGAAGATGTGATCCTGAGCGTAGAGGATGCCAGAAACCAGGATGGAATAGATTCTTTCCCTGTTGGTGATTATGTGGATTACTTCGATATATATCTCAACAGAAAAACAGAAAATGTCGAAGAAGCTGACGGCTTTGTGCTGATAAAAATAAGCTATGAGAATGCTGATGATCTCAAGATCTACCATAAGCATGGTGAAGCCATATACCCGATAAGGAAAGTGGCTCCTGCTTACGGAAAGGCTCTGATAGAAGAGTGCTACTATGTAGAAAACGGTGCAGTATACATCGTCGTCAAAAAGTTCTCACTCTTCGGCATACAGGACAACGGCAGTGCTGTTGCCTACGACAGCAGAACGATCACGCCGACATATACGATCCCGAAAACGGGCATTGAATAATCGATCTTATTGAAGGGCTTTCTGACAGACAGAAGGCCCTTAAAATAAATAAACCGGATCATTTGGGATCCAGTTTATGCATGTAGAGGTTTATGTGTTCCTTGTTGTACAAGGAGAGCAGGAAGTTTTCCTTTGCCTGAGGATATTCTCGGTAAATGGAATGAAGCAGTTCCTTGATGTCCTGTCTTTTGGTATAGCCGTCGTTTGGACAGCCGGACTTTATGACAGGGATCTCCAGTTTACGGCATACTTTGGCAATATCCGATTCAAAGGAGAGGCAGAACGGCCTTATGAATGTCGTCTGCGAGTCGGTAAGAAACATCTTGGGATCAAAGGTGGCTATCCTTCCGCCGTAGATCATATTCAGAAACATCGTTTCGATCGCATCATCGCCATGATGGGCAAACGCTATCTTGTTGCAGCCAAGTTCCTTGGCTTTTTTGATGACGGCGCCTTTTTTGAGGGTCGAACATACCGAACAGGAGATCTTTCCTTTATGCTTATTCAGTTCCAGGATCTCTCTGATCCTGGACTTTTCATAATGGATCTCGATGGGATATCTGCTGAACCATTCCTTGAGCGGGGTGATATCTTCCTCACCGAAATCAAGATCGATATGGATGCCGAAAAAATCAAAAGTCTTGTCATAGGTATTCTCAAACAGGAATTTGTACAGATAAAGCATATATAGAAGTAAAGACGAATCCTTGCCGCCTGAAAGACCCACAGCGATCTTGTCCTTATCTTCGATCAATGAAAACATGTTATCGGCTTTCCTGATCTGTGCCAGTAATTTCTTTGCAGACATACTGATATTATATACCATGTTATAATGCTTACATGGGCAATGTACTGTATATCGACAAGCCAAAAGGCATCACATCGTTTGATGTCTGCTATAAATTAAGAAAAGTCCTGGGAACCCGAAAGATCGGTCATACCGGCACTCTTGATCCCAATGCGACAGGGGTGATGATCGTTCTGTTTGACAAGGCAACGAAAGCCAATCAGTTTCTCACAACTGACAATAAGGAATATGAATGCCGGGTCATGCTGGGCATTGAGACTGACACGCTCGATATAGACGGAAATATCGTC
>CADCPE010000267.1 GCA_902803275.1 uncultured Erysipelotrichaceae bacterium | reverse complement strand
GACATTCCGGAAATGATGTACTTCCTGGCGAAGAGGAAGATGATGATCATCGGAATGACAACGATGGTTGAAGCGGCCATCATTCGATCGTTTCGCTGTCCGCCTTCGGTCATGAATGCATACAGACCAAACGGCAGGGTTCTGACGACCTTGGAGTTGGTCGCGATCATCGGCCACAGGAAGGAGTTCCAGGTCGCGATCGCATTGAGCAGGATGATCGTTGCCAGTGACGATTTGGCCATCGGTACCATTACTCTCCACAGATACTTCCAATCGGAGCAGCCGTCGACCTTTGCCGCCTGATATAGCGACTCCGGAACGGAATCGAAGAAGCCCTTGAGGATGTAGGTATAGAAGATGCTTGACATAAACGGCAGGATCAGTGCCCACAAGGTATCATGCAGCTTCCATTGAACGATCGTACGATAGTTGGTGATGATGATCATCTCGTAAGGAACCATCATCAGGGAAAGCAGCAGCGAGAAGATGAATTCTCTGCCCGGGAACCTCAGCCTTGAGAAAGCAAAGGCAGCCAGGATCGTCGTGAACGAACAGGTTATGATACAGCCGACCAGTGCGATCAGCGAGTTGACGAAGTATCTTCCAAACGGAGCCGTATGGAAGGCATAGATAAAGTTTTCCAGATTGAACGGATTCTTCGGGAACAGAGTCGGCGGAAGCATGTTTACTTCCTCGTAGGTCTTGAATGCGCCCGTGATCATCCAGTAGAAAGGGAAGATCATGATGATCGCGCCGATAAACAGGACGACATACATGGCGATTCTTCCGAATGAAATAGGTTCTTTATTTCTTCTATCTGAGTGCATCTCTGTGTCTCTTGACTTTCTTGACATCTTCACCTCTCTCCTTTCTTGACCAGGCCTGAATAGCGCGCTGCAGCATCGTAAAGACGAAGACGATGACTAGCAGCATGACAGCAGCAGCTGCCGCATAGCCGTATTTAGGCGGAGTCATGACTCTGAATTCGTAGTAGATATAGTAGACAACGGTAAACAGGTTGTACGCAACGCCCGGTCCGTTGAACAGCGGGAACAGCTCATGGTACATCTTGAACGTTGAGATCATGTTGATGATGACTACCAGCATGATGGTAGGTGCCAGAAGCGGAACCGTGATCCTGAAGAAGATCCTCAAGGTCTTGGCGCCGTCGACCTTGGCAGCCGTGTAATAAAGCGGATCGATATTCTGCAAGCCTGACAGCAGCAGGATGATCGTATTAGGCAAGATCGCCCAGATACCGAAGATCACGACCGCCGTAAAGTTGCCGGCGATATCACCCAGGAAAGATATGGCATCGATCCCCAAAAGTGACAGCAGATAGTTAAGTACGCCGTATTTATCGTTGAACATGAATCTCCATGAAAGACCTACAGCCAGTGATGATGTGACCATCGGCAGGAAGTAGGCTGTCTGGAAGAATGACTGGAACTTGATCTTCTGATTCAGCAGATTGGCCAGAATAACGGCAATAACCGTTGAAATAGGGACAACAAAGAGAACATATTTGAAAGTATTTGTGATAGCCTGTCTGAAATACTGGTCATTGATAACTTTTTCATAGTTGCCAAAACCGACTCCCGTATAGGCACCGGTCAGATACTTGTAGCCCTCGAGGAACGACATTCTGATGACGTTTACGATCGGATACAGCGTAAAGATCGATACCGAGATAATAAACGGTAGCAGATAAATCAGAGGCTTAATTCTTTCGAAAAAAGGCCTTTTAATCATAAGTAGCGTTCTCCACTTTCATAGTCAAATACGAATACGCCGCTGTTCTTGAAGCTGATGCCGATCTCTTCATCTCTCTTGAGTTCAACATCGGAATTCATATAGCCACGGACTTCCTTGCCTGCCATGACGAAGGAAGTGATGATCTCCTTGCCCATGACAGAAGTCATGACGACCTTTGCCTTGAGCGGTGAATTGTTGTTTAGGATGACGCTCTCAGCTCTGAATGAAAGGAATACCTTTGTTCCATCAGGTACGTTTTCGACTCTTACCTGTGAGTCTTCCTTATCTGGACCGAGCAGAACTCTTCCGCCTTCAACTACACCTTCGACCTTGTTGATAGGAGGGTTGCCAAGGAAGTCGGCAACAAAGCAGTTCGCCGGCTGATCGTAGAGATACTGCGGCTTGTCGTACTGCTGCAGGACGCCGAGTTTCATCAGAATGATGTGGTCGGAAATAGACATGGCTTCTTCCTGGTCGTGGGTAACGAAGATCGTTGTGACGCCGGTCTCCAGCTGGATCCTTCTGATCTCTTCTCTCATCTCGATCCTCAGTCTGGCATCAAGGTTGGAAAGAGGCTCATCAAGCAAGAGCAGTCTAGGCTCTTTGACAAGGGCACGGGCGATCGCCACACGCTGCTGCTGGCCACCTGACAACTGTCCAGGCTTTCTGTTGAGCATTCCTTCAACGTGAACAAGTTCAGCCATTTTCTTGGCTCTCTCGATCCTTTCCTTCTTTGGAACTTTTTTGATCTCCAGAGGGAAGCAGATGTTTTCAAGAACCGTCATATGCGGATACAGTGCATAGTTCTGGAAAACAAGTCCGATGCCTCTTTTTTCAGGCGAAACAAAAGTAACATCGTCGTCATCAAAATAGATCCTTCCTTCTGTCGGATAAAGGATACCTGACAGCATGTTCAGCATGGTACTTTTGCCGCAGCCCGATGGGCCAAGAAGTGTGACCAGTTCACCGGATTCAATTACAGCAGAAAAGTCGTTTACTGCAGTATTATCGTCAAATCGCTTGACGATATGTTCAAGACGTATTTTCATACCTATCCTCCCAGAATTATATTGAAGTCAGTCTTTTATTTATCCCGTAGTTATTATCTTTTTTATCTAGTTTATATATCCGGTTATATGAATATGTCAAATATCCTGTTTGCCAGAAGATCTCACATTTTCATATGACTTTTCTGTATTACGAGGAACACCGTGAAAGATCACGGTGTTCCCAGTAATGTTTGAAAGTTTATACTATTCGCTTAATGCAGCGTTTGCCTGAGCCTGAGCAGAAGCTAAAGCTGTAGCTGTATCTTCACCAGCGATGATAGCAGTTCTTAAAGCCTGCATGATAGCTTCCTTGCATGCTGTCTGGCCTACAACAGCCTTACGTGCATACATGTAGTCTAACATAGAAGCGAATGCCTGCTGAGCTACGCTGCCGTTGAAGTATTCTTTGTATACATCTGAAGTTTCAACATCTTTGAATGGAGTTGAAGCAGAGTACTTCTGGCAGAATGGCAGGTTGTTTTCAGCCTGTGTGAAGTAGCTTGCGAATGCAGCAGCGCCGGCATCAGTTGTTTCATCCTTTGTGAAGCCAACAAGTGCACGAGCTGTCAGTTCGTTGTACTGTCTTCCGCCTGCAACCTGTGGAACTGGTCCAGTTACGATGGTGAATCCGTTAGGTGTGATGTAGTTCATACCTGCAGAAGATCCCATGTAGCAGAAATACTGAACGTTGCCGAATGGGCCTGAGTGGTAACCAGCATCATCAACGAGCTTGAAGTAACCTTCAGCTTCTGCGTTCTTCCACCAGTCGATCCATTCAACGAACTTAGGATCTGTCCAGTCGTTTGCAGTGTTGTTGTCATCAATGTATGAAAGACCTAACTGATATAATACGTCGATACCTACAACGTCAACTGAGTCTGGGCCGAAACCGATGATGTCTTTGCCTTCAGCTTTTTCGCCATCAACTACAGTCTTGCAGGCATTGTATAAGTCGTCCCAAGTCTGAGGGATTTCCAGATTGTATTTTTCTAAGAGTTCCTTGTTGTAGAACATGATAGAACCAGTCAGTGTGCAAACCAATGCATGGAGCTTGCCATCTGAATAGTCAGTAGAAGCAGCATAAACGCCATCGCTTACTCTGTCTTTGTATTCAGCATCTGTCAGATACTGACCGAAATCAAGAGAGAAGCCCTCGTCTACGTATTCAGTAGCTGTACCAGGATATAACCATACAAGGCTTGGTCCAGTACCGTTGGTAACTGCTTCATAAACCTTGGCCTCAAATCCTTCAAGTGGCTGAGTCAACTGAACGACTTCGTACTGATCCTGAGAAGCGTTGAACTTTTCAACGATTTCCTGAACCATTTCTTCATCGTGGTCAGTCAATGTGTGCCAGAAAGTGACCTGAGTCTTTTCGGCAGGTTTGTCATTGCCGCCAGCGTTGTTGCCTGCACATGCAACAAGCATGAATGCAGCAAGAGCAACGATGAGTACTTTTAAAAGTTTCTTCATTTTTTTCTCCTTTTAATCCATAACTAAAAGATGGATTTATATATTTATTATAATCCAAATAAAGGCAGGTGCGTCCACAAAGAGAAACAAATGATTTCAAAATCGGAATAAATGCGCTTTCATTTTGTGTGTTTTTGTTATGCAGCTGTGTTTTCCTAACTTTTTTCTGAAATTTTCAGATCATTCAGCTATTTACCCGTCTTTTTTTAAAAGAATTCTGTTACAGCTATT
>CADCPE010000266.1 GCA_902803275.1 uncultured Erysipelotrichaceae bacterium | reverse complement strand
TCATGATTGTTCGGTTTGATCAGAAACGGTCTGTACTCCAGTACATTCATCAGCAGATCCTTTGTCGCATCGACCACGATCCTGATGCCTCTGCCCTCAAGATGCTTCATGATATCCGAATACATCGTGGCAGGCATGCTGGAAGGAATGCTTCCGGCCAGACACAGGATATCCTCATCAGTCAGCTTGTCAAGCTTTTCATACAGCTTGCCGATAGCTTCGCTGTCGATCAGCGGGCCCATGCCATTGAGTTCGCTTTCCACCTTGGATCTCAATTTGATGTTGATCCTGGAAAAACCGTGGTCAATGTGGATCATCTGGTTTCTGATACCCTTTTCTACTATCAGTCTTTTGATCTCTTCGCCTGTAAAACCGGCCAGAAAGCCCAGGGCTGTCGTGTCCATGCCGAAGTTGGAAAGGACGATGGAAACGTTGATGCCCTTGCCTCCCGGGAAGATGATCTCTTTCGATACCCGGTTGGTCTCGCCTAAACGGAAATCTTCACAGTTGGCGATATAGTCAAGCGACGGGTTAAAAGTGATCGTATAAATCATATCTTTCCCCTTTCCTGTTCAAAATGATCATTTTTGAACGTTTTTGCATATTTTTGCTTGTTTAACTATATACTATATTCAATTTCAGTCATTGTCAATCACATTTTGACTATTTTTGACTGATTTTGACATTTTTTGAATAAATAACTACAATTATTAAAGAAGGAATATAGATATCATGTTGAATGAAGAAAGAAAAAGAAAGATCGTCGATATCACTAACGAAAGAAAAAGCGTAACGATAAATGAGCTTATGGAGATCTTGGGCGCTTCTCAATCAACGATTAGAAGAGACTTAAGTGAACTCAATCATGCCAAGATGCTGAAGAAAGTCCATGGCGGTGCCATATCCTTAAAAAACAATATCCTCACCAAGGATGAAACGGTCCTGCATCGGCAGGATCTGAATACCGCATACAAGAAGGAGATCGCTCAATATGCCGCCTCTTTAGTAAAGGAAAACGACGTCGTCTATCTCGATGCCGGAACGACCACGGCTGAGATGCTTCCCTTTTTAAGAGATATCAGAGCGACCTATATCACCAACTGCATATCCCATGCCGCCATCCTTGCTTCCTATGGTCATCAGGTATACCTGCCTGGGGGAACGATCAAAGCAACGACCGAAGCCCTGATAGGAGCTGATACCCTTAAATACCTCGAAAGAATGAACTTCACGATCGGCTTCTTTGGCACCAACGGCATCAGCATCCAGGAAGGCTTCACAACTCCCGATCCCGAAGAAGGCGAGATCAAAAGAACAGCCTGCCTGCATTGTGCTGAGACCTACATCCTGGCAGATCTGAGCAAGTTTAACGTCATCTGCACCTACACATTTGCGCCGATCGATAAAGGCTTCATCGTCACCGATTCATCGGCTCCTAAAGCATACAGAGATCTGCACAACACCATCCTGGTAGATCTGATCGAAAAACCATACTGAACACTCTAGATCCTGAAAAGAAAATGAAGATGATCACATCGCTGAAAAGCCTGTAGAGACTGCTGGCCTAGCATGTCGTCTTATTGTCACCAACAACAAAAAGGACAAAAAGTCCTTTTTTTGCATGTTTAATTGAAACTTCTCCTATCAGACATAAACAGTCATTCTATTCAGAATAGTCTGACGATCATGCTTACGCCTTCGATCCTTTGAACCTCAGTTCCCCCTTTGTATCTGATGGTTGTCAGAAAGCTTTTAACACCTAGTTTATGCATCAGTAATTCGCTGTTGGTAGCTTCAAATATCCCGACACGGGTCCTGAGGTTTCTTTCAGCCAGTGTTTCAATTACATTGCAGGCACGCTCGCACGTATTAGACCAGCTTACACCAAACAATATCACAACATTGGCCGCTGAACGGATGAATCTGAGATAATTCTGGTCATTTACCAGCGTGGTGTGTTCGGTTTCTCCGAATTCACCTCCTGCTACATTTTCCAATGTTTCATCTTCTAGAATTTCGATTTTGTTGTCTACAATTCAACTCTCCCTGTTTTCTTCATTTTTGGATAGTATAAGAAAGATGATTCATCTGCTGTATTTCTTATAGCACCATCTGGCGATATCAATGATGAGATCCTCCGGCAGCGGATCGCTGTAAGGGATCCGTATCGTACCTTTGCTGACATCATAGCCTTGCAATCGCTGGGCAAATGCCTTAGGAGCTTCTTCCCCGGGATATAAACCGATGTGCTTTTTCGATGCAGCGAAATGAATGATGTTTACTCCCTTCCAGTATGTAGGCATGCTCCAGGAGATCTTCTCCTGAGCCTCAGGGATCGCACTTCGCAGGATCTGCCGCATCTTCTTAAGAAACGGCTTTACACCGTCATCCTGTGCATCGATATACTCATCTATAGTCTTCACTTCACCGCAATAATGACTCTGTCCAGCCTTGCCGAAGCTGCGTCCGCACTTCGGGCACTTCCATCTGTTTTCTTTCATATCAACGACTTTGTGCGACACAACAGAATATCCGCCTTCTCAGTTCACGATCGCTGTAAGGTAATCCGCAAATTTTATATTATTGGCGGTAAGACTTCCGTCGATCAGTTCTTCGTGTTCTGCATTGTAAAGGCGGATCGTACATGACTGATCAAGCTTCAGCCTGTTTTTGAGCCATTTCTTGATCGTAGGTATCGTATGGTACGGCTCTGTATCGATCACTTCTGTCCTCTTGTATGTACCATTAACGACTTCGACAAAGAATAGTATTCCATAAATGACTTCCTGAGACTGTTCAGCTCCTCCACTGATTTTTTTCAGTTCTTCCTGGCTCAGCAATCTTAGATCATCTCTGAATTTATAGTCTTCCATGTTTTTCCTCTCCTTCTATCTTGTATGAATTATCTTCACTTTTTAAGCGATACAGTTATTCCTCAACATAATTATATACGTTGCAGATGATTGATGCGTCAATCATGTTGGCTTATCCAGGAACTTTCTGCCGTTTATTGTTTCCTCAGGTTTCACTTTCTGATAATCAGCTTCTTGTCTGCCGCTTTGTCAGATTCTGATAATTGACTCAAATCAGATTAAAATGAGCAAGCGCATTAAGGATCCCGTCTTCATCAACAGATGTCGTGATATAGTCGCTGTTTCTTTTTATCAGATCCGTTGCATTGCCCATGGCGATCCCTATTTCAGCAAACTGTATCATATCAAGATCGTTGTCTCCATCGCAGAAAGCCATCGTTTCTGACTGGTCGATTCCGCAGTATTCCAGGATTTTTCTGATCCCGTTAACTTTGCCGGCCTGTTTTAATACGATATCCGAGGCAGAGCTGTGCCAGCTTGATTCCTTGCAGTCCGGCAGTAAAGAGGCAACATAGCCGGTCTGTTCATCTGAACCGAACACTGTAGCCCCAAACAGTTTTTCTCCGTGGTATCTTCCGATCTGCGGAACAGGCGTATTGATCGCATTCTGCACCCTGATCACCGTTTCGTCGACAAAATTGATGTACAGGCTGTCAATATTCAGCAAAACGATCGGGATCTTTTTTTCATTAAAAAGATCGACCAGCCTGGCCGTATCGCTGTCCGTGAACGGCTCTTCATAGATCGGCTTGAAATCACGGTCATAACAGATCTGACCGGTCTGAGTCACATAGCCGTCAAAAGGATATCCGTGCAAAGGAAGATTTTCAAATTCCTTGATGTGCCTTCC
>CADCPE010000265.1 GCA_902803275.1 uncultured Erysipelotrichaceae bacterium | reverse complement strand
GCACCGGTCGATGGTTCAGGATACAATGAAAAATACGGACTTTTGGGTTCCAACAAGGCAACCGATGAAAAAGTCAAGCTCTTCCCTCGAGACGCTCAGGGGCTTGATGAAGGCATTCAGAAAACTTTACTAGAAAAGACCGGTAAAAAACTGGAAGTCATGGTCTATGGCGATGGAGCTTTCAAGGATCCTCAGGGCAAGATCTGGGAGCTGGCTGATCCGGTCGTCTCTCCTTTCTATACTGCCGGTCTTAAAGGAACACCAAACGAAGTCAAGATCAAATATCTGGCTGATAACGATTATGCAGATCTTAAAGGCGAACAGCTTAAGGAAGCCATCAAAGCTTCAATCAAGCAGAAGGATGCCAATCTTGTAGGCAAGATGGTCTCTGAAGGAACAACACCTAGACAGTTGACCGATCTGATCGGTTCACTCTGCGATCTGACCTCGGGTTCAGGAGATAAGGGAACGCCGGTCGTACTGGTCCAGGGATATTTTGATAACTATACAAATGACTGGTCATGAAGAGCTGTAGCAATACAGTTCTTTTTTTAGTTGTATAATATCTTCTATATATGGGAGGTGCTGCATGATCTCACCAATTGAAACTACAAGGAGTTTTTCCACTAATGCCAAGAAAAGAGCCAACAGTCCCTTTGCGACTGTTTTTATATTAGGCATCTTTGCAGGACTTTATTCGGCAATGGGCTGTTTTGGTGCCCAGTATGCTGAAGTGCTGATCTCAAGTCACGTCATTGCATCGTTTATCTTTCCGATCGGTTCAATACTTACCACCTGCTGCGGCGGTACCCTGTTTACCGGCAACCTGCTGCTGAGTATCGGCTTTTATCAGAAAAAGATCAGTCTGAAGGAACTCTTACGTTATCTTTGCATTGCCTATGTGGCCAATTTTGCAGGATGTCTGATCTTTGTCTTCATCGCTTCATTATGCGGATTGAATGATGAGACATTGTCCTTTATTATTCACACAGGAAACGTTAAGGTCTCCTACACTTTTATCGAAGCCTTATGTCGAGGCATTCTCTGCGGTATTCTGATCAATCTTGGCGCTTGGCTTTCCTATGCCGGAGAATCACTGGTTGAAAAGATCTGCGGAATCTTTTTTCCGACGATGCTGTTCTATCTTTGCGGCTTTGAACAGTGTATCACCAACATGTATTTCATACCGATGGCGATGATCACAGGAAAAGGCATAAGCATCATGATGTTCTTACATAATCTTATTCCTGTTACCTTGGGGAATATTATTGGCGGAGCACTTATTGTTGCCACAGGCTACAGCTATTGCTTCTTGAAGAATAAGAATGATTGATTTTGCCTGAAAAGGGTCTATAATACATTCTTGTACATAAAAATGGAGGTGTGTTTATGGTTGTTATACTTACTACCGCAATCACCCTGCTGGCAGGCTTGCTGCTCACAAGAGTAACTAAATTATTACACCTGAATTTCCCTGATGTAACAGTTTATCTGCTTACAGGCTTACTGGTTGGGCCTTACTGTCTGGGAAAACTTGGAATAGATGGCATAGGTTTCAAGAATTTTACCGAAGTTGAAAGTCTGGGTATCATCTCAACGGTTGCCTTAGGCTTTATCGCCTTTTCGATCGGTGCCGAATTCAAAATGGAAAAGATCGCCCATTCCGGCAAGGCAGCGATCATTATCGGCATCATGCAGGCTTTGACGGCTTCAGTCCTTGTCGATATCGCCCTGATAGTTCTGCATCTGTTTCTCGGCGATCAGATCCTGCCGATCCCTGTCTGCATCACTTTAGGTGCAATCGCTTCAGCTACCGCACCGGCAGCGACTCTCATGGTCGTCAAACAGTACAAAGCTCACGGTCCGGTTACAGATCTGCTGCTGCCGATCGTTGCTCTGGATGATGCTGTCGGTCTTATCATCTTTGCAATCTCGCTGGGTGTTGCTCAGGCCTTAAACGGCGGCAATCTCAGTTTTACTTCGATCATCATCATTCCGCTTCTGGAGATCATCTGTTCTGCCATCTTGGGATCGATATTGGGCTACCTGCTGACACAGCTGGAAAAGATCTTCTATTCCAATGACCACCGTATGGCCATGACGATCACTTTCGTTCTGCTAGCTATCGCTCTTTCAGCTCAAAGATACGTCTTTGCTTCGCTCAAGATCTCTTTTTCCAGTCTGCTGGTACTGATGATGATGGGTACAGTCTTCTGCAATACATCGGAATATGCCCAGAACCTCTTTGAAAAGACCGATCATTGGACAGCTCCTTTATATGTAGCCTTCTTCGTTATCAGCGGTGCCGAACTTGATCTCAAGGTCTTCGCACAGCCTAGTTCCTTGCTGATCGGCGCTGTCTACATCATCACGCGCTGTCTGGGCAAATACTTCGGTTCATCCTTGCCGGCCAATGCCATGAAGCTCGATAAAAACATCATCAGATATCTGGGCATCACGCTCTTCCCGCAGGCAGGAGTTGCCTTGGGCATGGTCAACAGTGCTCAGATACTTGG
>CADCPE010000264.1 GCA_902803275.1 uncultured Erysipelotrichaceae bacterium | reverse complement strand
TCCTTAATGGCCAGTTGGTGAAACGGTTAACACATCGCCCTCTCAAGGCGACATTCACGGGTTCGAATCCCGTACTGGTCACCATAAGAAGAAACAGGTATGATCATCATACCTTTTTGTCTGCCTTTGCAGATCAGCGAAAGTATATAATTATATTATTGAAAAGATGAAAAATGGATAAAAAGTTTGCTGAAAAATACGAGCGGATCAAAAAACGCTACAAGCCTGTGATCCCCTACAGTGAGAAATTGAATGAAGAGGAAGAGAAGCTGAATGAACTCTTGAAAAAGATCATCAAAGAAGCTGATTCCCTTTACAGTGTCAATGATCCTTACGGAATAATTGAATGGAAGGATGATGAGGATATCCATCCCAAACTGTACGATTTCTGCTACAGACTGCCTAAAGGCGGAGATCTTCATGCCCATGACAATACGATGATCCCTTTAGACAAGTTTACGGATATCATCATCGAATACGCCATGATTAGCCTGAGCGGCAATACGAAAGGTAATCTTTATACAGTGTTCTCCGCTGATCTTCCTGCAGATGCGATAAAGATATCCGAAGCTATCGAAAAGGGCATTCTGAGCAGGGAGAAGCTGATGGATATGCTGGTAATATCGGACGATAAGGAAGAGAACGGTTACTGGCACAGACTTGAGCAGCTTTTCTCGGCAACCGGTGATTTCTACAATGACATCTATATTATGGAAAAGATCTGGGAAGAAGGATTCCGCAGCTGCTGTGAAAAAGGGATCATTCTTGTAGAAGTGAGAGACTGGGGATCAGAAGATGATCTTATGAATATCATCCGTGACAATACGATCAGGGAAGCCTACTACAGAGTCCGAAGGGAATATCCTGATTTTCTGGTGAGACTAATCGGCTGTTCAGGAAAGGACAGTGAAAATAGTGTAGAATCATCATGCGAGACACTTCGCTCAATGATCCGTGTCAGCAGGATCGTTAAAGATGAATTCGATCCTGAAGATCCTCAAGATTTCATTATCGGACTAGACCTTGGCAATGAGGAAGACAACAGCAGACCATTGAGTCTATATGCACAGTTTCTGATGTCTGAAGAGGTAAGAAACAGTTCTTTAAAACTGTATCTTCACTGCGGCGAGAGTTTAAGAAGAGAAAATGACAGCGTTGTCGATGCCTATATCATGGATTCTTATAGAGTAGGCCATGCGATGAACCTGTACCGTTTTCCTGATCTGATGAAGGAATATGCCAAAAGGAAGACTGCTATAGAAGTGTGTCTCATGAGCAATTACCGTCTTGGATATGTAAGGGACCTGAGAATGCATCCGGCCTTACAGTATATGATAAGCGGAATACCGATCTCACTTTGCTCTGACGATGGCTTATTTATGACGAGGGCTCCTATGGTAGATGATTTCTATTCTGCGATAGTGTGCTGGGATCTCAATCTGGGAGATATCAAAGCACTCTGCCGCAATTCCATTATCTATAGCGGACTTTCAGATAAAGAGATAAGCAGACTGATGGATGCCTGGCAAAGACAATGGAACAGTTTTGTTTCAAAGCAGATAAAAGCTCTTGAATCATAAACCGCTAATCATAGACGTTTTTAATAAGCATGAATTAAAGTATAATATTTGTATGATTTTTCTGATTGGTTTTCATAATCAGATAAAGTCTTTTATTGAAGAGGTTTTAAATGATCAAAAAGAACGAGAATGACGGCATTTCTTTAAGAACCATACATCTTTTAATGATAATCGGAGCAACGATCATCTCGATCGTCATGTTTTATTCTACTTTCCGTCTTTCCGGGAGCTTCCGATATCTGACGGAGACTTCCGAGCAGCAGATCGAGATGCGCAAGGCAGCCCGCGAATTATCCGATGCTTCAGACTTTCTTACGGAGAATGTCCAGCGTTTTACGATCCTTGGTGATGCCCATTATATGGATGAATACTTTGTCGAGGCATTTGAAGCGAATCATCGTGAAGAGGCGATCAAAAAGATGGAACAGTACTCCTTTGACAATGCTGCTGTGGCTGACCTGAAAGAGGCCATGAATGCATCTTTGGAGCTCATGAGCAGGGAATACTATGCGATGAGACTGGTGATCGATGCCAAAGGCATAAGGGAATATCCTGAAATCCTTGATTCAGTAAAGTTGTCTGAACAGGATCTCAAACTCGATGAAAACCAGAAGATGCAGCTGGCTGCACAAATGGTTCATGATGAAGAATACTACACCAAGAAAGATCATATCAGAGAGATGATGAGAGCTTCTCTTGACGAACTGGAGAAGACTGCCTATGACAACGACGCGGC
>CADCPE010000263.1 GCA_902803275.1 uncultured Erysipelotrichaceae bacterium | reverse complement strand
TAAAGGCAGATAGTAGTTCATCATTGAGAACATGCCCTTCTTCATTTCACCGCCATACCAGGTATTGATGATGACCTGTTCCTTTGAAGTGATATTGAAGGCGATGCAGGTCTCAGAATTAAGACCCAGTTCCTTATAATTCTCCACTTTAGCCTTTGAAGCACAGTAGACGACAAAGTCAGGATCGAAAGATTCGAGCTCTTCATCACTTGGCTTTATGAACATGTTTCTGACAAAGTGAGCCTGCCATGCGACTTCCATGATGAATCTGACCGCCATGCGGGTATCCTTGTTTGCACCGCAGAAGGCATCTACGACATACAGATCCTTGCCGCTGAGCTGCTTTCTGGCGATCTGTTTTACTTCTTTCCAGACTTCTTCAGACATCGGATGATTGTCATTTGGATATTCTGCACTGGTCCACCAGACAGTATCCTTGGAGTTTTCATCTACGACAAGATACTTGTCCTTAGGCGAACGTCCTGTATAGATACCGGTCATGACATTGACGGCGCCAAGCTCGGTAAGCTGGCCCTTTTCATAACCCTCAAGTTCAGGGTTCATTTCTTCTTTAAACAGCAGATCATACGAAGGATTGTAAACAACATCCTTTGTATCGGTTATTCCGTATTCTTCCAAATTGATTTTTTTCATACTATTTCCTTCTTTCCATCAAAAAAACCGAATTCTAATCAATTGTATCACCATTTCCCTATCTATATTATTTAAATGACTGATATTTTCCCTAAAAAAATATTTATTTTCACAAAAGATGAAAAATATTGCATTACAAAAAGTCAGTAACAGCCGACCGGAACGATACTGCTATCGACTTTTTTGTTTTGTACAGATCACATATCGATGGTAATAAAGATATTCACATCCATATCGGGATACATTTGCTTGACATCCTCCAGCAGCAGCTGCTTCTGGGCCTCCTTGTCTTTGATGTGATAATCCACGACGATATAGAAAGACATGACCTTCTTTTCAAAATCGACCGAGAAGGAGTTGATGCGGATGATGCCCTTGTGTTCCATGGCCTTGTCGATGATCCGGTCATAGATGAAATCGGCCTTGCTGTCATTGAGGTCGGAAGCATTGATGCCCACACTGGTCAGCTTGAGTCCAAGTTCCTCAGCCTTGCCGATAATCTTTCGGGAAAGCTCCGTTATCTTGATCGCCTTCATTTCCGGATCGACTTCGATATCGACTGAGCCGACATTGACGTTTTCCCCGTAGTTGTGAATGACGAGATTTGAAACATTGAGAACTTCCTTTTCCTGAATGATCATGTTGGTGATCTGTTTCTTGAAATCGGGATCGACTCTGGTACCCAGGATCTTGTTGGTGCATTCGTGCAGCATCTTGATGCCTGTAAAGATTATCATCAGCGAGATCACTATGCACAGATAGTGTTCGATATCGATGGAAGTCGTCTTATAGATGACGATCGCCGCAAGGATCCCGATCGAGACCAGGCTGTCGCACAGCGAGTCCGTACCGTTCATGATCATGGCAATGGAGCCAAGTTCCTTTCCCTTTTTACGGCACAGTATGCCATATGCCAGCTTGAAAAAAAGCGAAACGATCGTGACGATGATGATCGAAACGCTGTAGTCAGGTGCTTCATGAGGATCCAGGATACTGCCGATCGCCGAGATGATCGAACGGACGCCTACATACATGACCAGGATCGTCGTCGTCAAGGAAAACAGATATTCCAGTCTTCCATATCCCATAGGCAGATTCCTGGTTCCGCCTTTCTTGTTCAGAAAGGAAGAAATGATCGAAAGAAAAAAAGATATGGCATCAGAAAAACCATTGACGCCGTCCATTATCAAGGCATGAGCATGATAGATGGAGCCAATGATCATCTTGAAAGTTGAAAGGATCATATTCATCGCAATGCCTAAGGCATTGTATCTGATTATCAGGTTGTCTCTAGTATTTGCGTTAGTACTCATATGCTTAAATAACCATGCTGTCGATATTCAACAGGCTCAGATCTCTTACGGCATGCATCATGACGATGTATTCGGCCATTTCGTTTCCTTCAATGGCATCGGCACGTACCAGCATATCCAAAGGTTCGCTGTCCGCTGTTTCTACCGTGATCCGCTTGTATCTGCCTAAGATACTGTCAATGAATCTTTCAGTATATTCGCTATGTTCGATGCTTTGATCAAAGCCTTTGATCAGCCTGCAGAATTCACCGGAGTTCAGCGCATCCTCAAGCTGTCTTTCATCCAGTCTGAGCCTGTTTTTCATATAGGAATCTTCAATGATGACCTCATACTTCAGAACGCCGTTGCTGCGATGCACCGTCAGGATCGTATCATTCAGATAATTCGACAGGATATTCATCTCGTTTCGCAGTTTCATCGAATCGCTGATGTCGATAGCCACCGCCTGGTAGCACAGTGAACCGTACATGTTGGAGACCATGTTCTGTTCCGCAACATAAATATAATCTTCACTCCTGTTTTTAAGACGGTATGGAGAGACCACACTGGTCTTCTTGCCTAAAGAATCATGACATTCCTTAAGCAGCCTTTCTCTGTCATCGGGATGGATCATGTTTATCAGCTTATTGTCAAAAAGATCGATGATCTCGCCCTGCGTATATCCTGTCAGTTTCTCAAAGTTCGGTGATACAAAAAGAAATTCGAATTCATCATCATAGCTGCATCTGAAATATCCGCCCGGGAAGGTGCTGGAATCAAAATCGAGCTGCGAGATGTCATGAGCCGATACATAGAAGACGGTGCCATCTTTCCTTTCTTCAAACAGATAGATCTGCAGTGACATCATGACGGTAGCTCCATCCGGCCTGAAGGCCCTTACGACGCCCTTTGAGCCTAGGATGTGATGGGTCTTGGCGTATTCCAGCATGTCGAAAAGCTTCCTTATATCGTGAGGATGTATGAATTCCTGAATGCCGGAGATGCGCTTTGAAAAATCGCTGGAATCGATCCCCACCAGTTCAAAGAACTGTTCGTTGTATCTGATGATATCGATGTTGTCGCCTTTCCACAGATAGAAAGCTACCGGACCGATGATGTTGTTCAACATCGCATCCGAATAGATGTTGTCGTCCAGGAATTCTCTTAGATGCAGCTGCTGGTTGGCCTTTAGAACGAAACCGTTGAGGTCGATCAGATCCGCATCAGAAATCAGTTTTCGGAATTCTTCAAACGGCATCGGCTTATAGAAATGGAAGCCCTGCATATACTGGCAGCCCAGATCGGAAAGATATTCGACCTGTTCACTGGTCTCGACACCTTCCACGATTATCGGTATGCCTAAGGATTTGGTCATATTGACGACTGACTCTATGATATTGAAACCCTTCTGTTCATTGTCCTGGGAGATATTCAGAAACTGTGCATCGAGCTTGATGACATCGACAGTCATGTTCTTCAGCATATTCAAAGAAGAATAGCCAGAACCGAAGTCATCCATCAGTACGACAAATCCTTTTTCCCGGATCTTTCTGATCGTCTCAGAGATATAGGTCGAATTCTCCGCATAGGCCGATTCCGTGATCTCCACATGCAGATAATCGGTCTTGAGATCATACTTCTTCAACAGATCGTCAAAATAGGAAAGTACGTCCATCGTCATGATGTCGATACGGGAAACGTTGACGGAGACCGGCACCGGTGTGATGCCGTCATCGATCAGATTCCGAATGGAGGCACAGACGTTTTCCCAGAGGTTTTTATCAAGTCTGGTGATCAGGCTGTATTTCTCCAGGATCGGTACAAAATAGCTCGGTAAAACAAATTCCCCGTTTCTCTTCCAGCGGGCCAATGCTTCTCCTCCGACGATCTTCTTGTCCGGAAGCCTGATCTGCGGCTGGATGTAGAATTCGATCATGCCGGCATCAAGAGC
>CADCPE010000262.1 GCA_902803275.1 uncultured Erysipelotrichaceae bacterium | reverse complement strand
CTTTGCTGTATTGTGAAATATTTACTGATTGGTACCGTGAGCCTGCTGATAAGCGGCCTGCTGAACTTCCCAGATTGAGATCATGTCATTAATGATCGTGTCCTGATCGACAAGTTCCATCATGGCTGCATCGCCGTCCTGGAAGTAGAGTTCAAAACAGTTTTCCTGCTGTGATTCTCCGATCTGGAAAGGCAGTTCAACGTCTTCTTCAACATCGCTGATCTTGACAATATCGCCGTCTACCGTAACTTCACCATAGATATAGTTGAGCAGTTCCTCGTCGTTTTGTGTCGTGATCATTATAGCCGCAAGAGCAATATTCTGCGGATCATCCATGATCATGTAGATATTGAAACCGTCATTGCTGACGCCTTCGGCTCCGCTGGTGAAATACTCTCTCCACTTGCTGCGCAAACCGGTAGGATCATCAGCATTGGTTGTTATAGTATCCGTGGTAGTGACACCGTTTTCAGTCGTCGTGGTCGTCTGCGTGGTGTTGCCTTGCGAATCTGTTGTCGTCGTAGTTACTGAGCTCGAAGAAGTTGAAGAAACTTCCATCGAACAGGCACATAAACACAGCACTATAAACAAAGAAATTAAAACTGCAATAATTTTGTTCATGCCAAATATACTCTCCTGTCAATATTCAAAACAAAAACATGAAGCATTCTTTGATCAGTAAGAAGATCAGAAACGTTTTTATACAAGCTTATCAAAGAGTCTGTAGAAGGCTTTTCTTGAAGACCTGGTCATGTTGACGCATTCTTCCAGCGGATAAGAGATTATCTCGTTGTTCTTGATTCCTACACAATGTCCGCTTACACCTGCCACAAGCAATTCGACCGCTTTGGCTCCCATTCGCGAAGCCAGCACACGGTCTGAAGGACTAGGCGATCCGCCTCTTTGAATGTGTCCAAGAATCGTAGCAGTACCGGCAAATCCGGATACTCTTGAGACCTTGTCGGCCAGTGCCTTTACATCGCAGACATTTTCCGAAACGATGACGATCGCGTGGTTCTTGCCCTGAGCAGCCAGATATTTCAGCTTTTCCAGAACCGCTTCTTCATCATAACCTGTTTCCGGAGTGATCAGGATCTCGGCACCGCAGGAAATACCTGAATAGATAGCCAGATCGCCGCATCTGTTGCCCATAACTTCAACGATCGAACAGCGGTGATGCGAATTTGATGTATCTCTGAGCTTATCGACGCATTCAACGATCGTAGAAAGTGCTGTATCAAAACCGATCGTATAATCCGTACCTTCTACATCATTATCAATCGTGCCAGGAAGACCGATACAGTTGACACCCTTTTTGCATAAGGCATCAGCGCCTCTGTATGTGCCGTCGCCACCGATCACCACCAGGGCATCGATGTTGTTGGCCTTCATGTTCTCGATTGCCTTGAGCTGGACTTCCTCATCCTTGAATTCCGGAAGTCTGGCGCTGCCTAAAATCGTTCCGCCCTTGGCAATAGTCTCGGATACGGATTTGGCCGTAAACGGAATGAACTGGCCTTTATACAGGCCTCTGTATCCGTCTTTAATTCCCACTACTTCAATACCGCTGGCTAAGGCAGCTCTGGTCGTTGCTCTGATTGCCGCATTCATTCCCGGAGAATCTCCACCGGAAGTTAAGATACCGATCTTTCTAAGCATTGTTTATTTCCTCCTTAAATTATCACCTGTCAGGACATAGTCATCTGCCAGGATATCTATTCTTTCCAATAAACGCTTCGCATTCATCAGGTTGGCTTTTTCCTTGCGGTCATACTGATAGTGTTTAAGCAGATCGCTCTTATTCAGATTTGAAGTAAATACAGTGATCAGGCTGTTTTCCAGACGATGATCAAGGATCCTGAAAAGGATATCATCTCTGATGAACTCCGACACTGATTCTGCGCCTATATCATCGAGGAACAGATAATCAGCTTTCTTTAGGATATTGATGTTTCTGGCAATCAGTTCAGGATTTGTTCCGATAGCCGAACGCATCTCGTTAAAGAAATTCGATACCTTTACAAACGCGACTTTCTTACCTTTCTTGACCAGTGAATTGGCCAGTGCCGTACAAAGATAGGTCTTCCCGACTCCCAGATCGCCGCTGATATAGAGCCCCTTCTGCCTCTTTTCATGAAGCAGAGCCGCCATATGCAGGTACAGCTGTTTCTGATTTTCAGTATAGGAAACATTGTTCATATCAAGATCGACAAGATTTCCGGCAATATCACAATAGACATATTTGGATATGAGGTTTTCTTTTCCTTTTTTGTCTAAAGCGAAGTCACAGTATTCGATTTCTTCAAGCAGAACG
>CADCPE010000261.1 GCA_902803275.1 uncultured Erysipelotrichaceae bacterium | reverse complement strand
TCGGATGATTCATTTCTTCAGGAATCAACAGGTCTCAGTTTTGAAGAAATCGAAGCTTTCAGAAACAAATATCTGAAATAATATATTTCAAGCAAGAATTGATGCCGGTGTTATTGTTGGAGATGAAGAAGTATCTATTAAGAATCATCTGGCAAGACATGCATTCAACAACAGACTGAAAAATAACGGTGTTGAACAATTTGACCGGGAAGAGTATATCGGTCATGCCCATTCACTAGATGTAAACATGATCTATACTCACAAATCAGACAAACAGGAAAAAAGAATTGCCAGAATCGCTGAAAAATACTGTCAGTATCTGACAAAAAACATCCCGGATTTCAGGGATTGCATAATTAAGAATAAAGAGAAGTAAACGAAGGTCGGGACAGTTAAGAAAACATGAATCTTCCATTTTTCTTCCATAAAACAGCATAGACACTAAAAAAGCCCCATTTTAAGGGCTTAAATGACTATTGGCTGCGGATGAAGGATTCGAACCTTCGAAATGGTGGATTCAGAGTCCACTGCCTTACCGCTTGGCTAATCCGCAATGCATTTACTATTATAATATATTTTTTAAAAAAAGAAAGAAAATTCAGTTTAAATTCACAAATCGGGTTTATTATCAAATTATGGCAAAGTTATTGATAGTTGACGATGAAGAAAAGATCAGAGAAATGATCGGCAAATATGCAGCTCATGAAGGACATGAAACTGTAATGGCTGAAGATGGCAAGAAAGCCCTTGAGGAGTTCAGAAAACAGGATTTTGATCTTGTAATACTTGATGTCATGATGCCGGAAATGGATGGTTATGAGACCTTGAAGAAGATGAAGGAGATCAAGGATGTACCTTGTATCTTTCTGACTGCTTTAGGGCAGGAGTATGACCGCATCTACGGTTTTGATATTGGAGCTGAAGACTATGTGACAAAACCTTTCTCGCCGAAGGAGCTGATGATGAGGATAAAGGTCATTCTCAAAAGAGAAAACAAGTCCAGCAGCAGGATCGTTGTAGGTAACCTGGTCCTTGATGAAGATGCTCATACCGTGACAGTCAACAACGAAAGAGTCGATCTTGCCAACAAGGAATATGAATTGCTGCTGTATCTATTAAAGAATATGGGTATTGCGCTTACAAGACAGCAGATCATTTCAAAAGTATGGGGTTACGAATATGACAGTGATGACCGTACTCTTGATACCCATATGAAGCTTTTAAGAAGAGATCTTCAGGAATACGGCAACTATATAACTACTATCAGAGGCGTAGGTTATCGTTTTGAAAAAGAAATCAAGTCTTAGAACCCAATTGGTTCTGATCCTTTTGATATTTGTAATCGGATCGCTTGGTCTGGTGTATTTTTTCCAGACAACTTTTCTTGATGACTTCTACAAGACCAACAAGATCAAATCGATCGAAAACGTCGGCAGAGATGTCGCTTCACTGGTTGGCGAGGATGATATCGATGAAACGATTGAACACGTCGCCATGAGCAATGAGGTCTGTGTAAGAGTCGTTTCCAATAATGAGAAATACAATTATACAGGGGCCTGCACATTAAGAGGCCTTGATAACATGACGATCAATATGATCGCCAATGAAGTCATGAATACGGAAGACAATGAGAAGCTCTTTGATGATTTCCATTATCAGCGAAGACATGACGAACAGCCTGAAGATGTCTATATTTTCGCAAAACTGTTTGAAGTCAACAGGGAGAATGTCATGGTCCTGGTGTCATCAGGAATAACGCCGTTGAATGCGACGATCTCTACGATCAAATCACAGTATCTGATCATTGCAGCTGTCGTTGTTGCAATGACTGTCGTACTGGCGCTGATACTTTCAAGGTTCATCATCAAACCGATCAAACAGATAAACAACGAATCGAAGAATCTTTCAAAAGGTGCCTATGAAGGCACTAACGTCAGTCCAAGCTGTGAGGAATTCGTTCAGCTTAATTCAACGCTGATGAATGCCAACGAGGATATCCTTAAGGCTGAAAAGGCCAAGAAAGAACTGTTAGGCAATGTCTCACACGATTTAAGGACCCCACTGACGATGATCGTCGGCTATGGCGAGATGATCAGGGATCTGCCAGAAGAGAACAACGAGGAAAACATCAATGTCATCATTGATGAAGCCAAAAGACTTTCAACTCTGGTCGATGATCTGATCGATATATCCAAAATGGATTCTGTTGCCATTGAACTGAACAGGGAAGTGATCAGTCTTAATGAGCTTCTTAAAAGTGTCTATCATCAGTATGAACTCTTCTGCAGGAACCAGAATATCGATCTTAAACTTCAGCTGAGTGATGATATAGACGTTGAACTTGATGAGAAGAGAATCAAACAGATCCTTTACAATTTCGTGAACAATGCCCTCAACTACAACAACAAGCAGGACAAGAAGATCGTCATTGGCTGTGAAAAGAAAGATGATGTCTACAGGGTCTTTGTCTATGATAACGGTGAAGGCATTGATGATTCGGATATAGACAATATCTGGGATCGTTATTATAAAGTCGATAAGGAACACCGTCGTCATCGCATCGGGTCAGGGATCGGGCTATCACTGGCCAGACAGCTGCTGATGGCGCATGGACTGAATTACGGAGTAGAGTCGAAGAAAGACGAGTATTCCAAATTTTATTTCGATGTCAAGGCAATCTAAACCTGTAGGAATACAGGTTTTGTTTTATAATAATTTTGGATTTAGAGGAAAACAAGGATGAAGATCACTTTACAGAATCTGACGAAGATATTCGTATCACGTCATAATAAAAATGAACTTGTAACAGCGGTAGACGATTTTAATATTGAGTTACCTGACGGAAAACTCATCGGTTTATTAGGACCTTCAGGCTGTGGCAAATCCACTTTGCTGAATCTGATCTGCGGTCTTGAAGAACCGACCGAAGGAAAGATCTTTTTTGAAGATATTGATGTTACGAACCTTGCTCCCGAAGACAGGGGGGTCGGAATGGTGTTTCAGAACTATGCCCTATACCCTCATCTGAGTGTCAGAGCAAATATCTCTTTCCCGTTGGAAAATCTCAGGGGCAAGGATAAGCTCAGCAAAGAAGAAATTGAAAGAAGGGTTTTGGAAACGGCTAAACTCGTGCAGATAGATGAGCTGATGGAAAGAAAACCCAACGAGTTGTCAGGCGGGCAGCAGCAGCGTGTTGCGATCGCCAGAGCTTTGGTCAAGACTCCGGGAGTATTGCTTCTCGATGAACCTTTAAGCAATCTTGACGCAAGGCTCAGACTTCAGACCAGAGAACAGATAAGAAGGATCCAGAAGGAGACCGGGATCACGACAGTCTTTGTCACCCATGACCAGGAAGAGGCTATGTCAATTTCAGACATGATCATTGTCATGAAAAGCGGAAAACTGCAGCAGATGGGACTTCCGCAAAGCGTCTACAACGAACCGATCAATCTTTTTGTCGCCAAATTCCTGGGTACACCTGCCATCAACGTATTTGACGGCTATGTAAAAGATAAAAAGGTCTATGTTGGTGAAGACTGCATCATGGACAAAGACATCGAAGACCAGGAAGTTTATGTGGCTATAAGGCCTGAAGGATTTGTTCCGAAAAAGAACGGCTGTCTGCATTGCCGATTTGACAGGATCGAGATCATGGGTAGAGATACCAGTATCGTCTGCCACCATGACAAATGCATCTCGGATGAAGATATCAGAACGATCGTCGATTCCGATATCAGGATCCATCACGATGGCAATAGCATTTCTTTTGATCTCAAAGAGAACAAAACGCACATTTTTTCAAAGAAAGACGAGAATGTTCTCTAATGAATAATAAAAACAATTTAAAAGGCTGGCTGTATCTATTGCCGGCACTGCTGTTCCTGGGCGCTTTCATGGTCTATCCTTTGATCGATGTCCTGATATATTCGATCGAGGAAGGCTATAATTTTGCATCCCAGACCTATAACGGCATAGGGATCTACAACTATTCCTATGTTCTGCATGATCCGTATTTCCTGCAGGCTTTGAAGAACACTTTCATCCTGGTCATCATAACCGTACCGCTTTCTACCAGTATTGCCTTGCTTATATCACTGGCGCTTAATTCCTCAGGCAAACTCAAGGAACTGTTTCAGACGATCTTTTTTCTGCCTTATGTGACCAATACGCTGGCAGTAGGCCTTGTATTCATGATCCTGTTCAAGAAGACAGCCTATTCTGAAGGACTGATCAATCTTCTTCTGAATAGTCTGGGGATGAATTCTGTCGATTTCATTGAAGGGCCATACTGGGCCAAGATGTTCGTACTTTGTTTCTATACGATCTGGGTCGTTCTGCCGTTCAAGATCCTGATCCTGACCAGTGCTTTGGCTTCAGTCAATCAGGATTACTACAAAGTCGCAAGAGTAGATGGGACAAGAAAGTGGCGCATCTTTACCAAGATAACCCTGCCGATGATCTCACCATCGCTGTTCTATCTGATAATTACCGGTTTCATCGGTGCTTTCAAGGCCTATTCCGATGTTGTGGCACTGTTCGGCAGTGATCTGAATGCTGCGGGCATGAACACGATCGTCGGTTATGTTTACGACATGCTGTATGGCAATTCGGGAGGTTATCCTTCTTTCGCTTC
>CADCPE010000260.1 GCA_902803275.1 uncultured Erysipelotrichaceae bacterium | reverse complement strand
GGGCAGGAACGGAGAAAAATGGAACAGAGAAGAAACCATTTTGGCGTTTGAACTGTATTGCCGAACGCCTTTCAGTAAGATTAGTCAGAGCAATAAAGAGATACAGGAACTGGCAGCGCTGCTTGGAAGGACGCCTGGATCGGTTGGCTTAAAGATGCATAACCTGGCGCATTTCGATCCCGAATTACAAAAGCGAAATGTCAGTGCTATGGCGCATGGAAGCAAGTTGGATTTTGCGATTTTTCAAGAATTTGCCAATGATTGGGAAGGGCTCTCTTATCAGGCACAGTTAATAAAAGCAAAAATGAAGGGCTTGCCGGCTGAGGATATTCTTGAGATGGATGATCTTCCGCTTCTGCCTGAGGGGCTTACGCATGATCAGATGATTAAGGCACGTGTGGGTCAGTACTTCTTTAGGTTAAGTGTACTGACTGCATACAATAACCAATGCTGTATTACTGGCCTGCAGTTCCCTAAATTGTTAGTGGCCAGTCATATAAAGCCATGGGCTAAGAGCGATGAAAAAACAGAGCGCACCAATCCAAGTAATGGACTTGCTTTAAATCCATTTCATGATAAAGCCTTTGATAAAGGATTTATCACCTTAGATAAAAACTATCAGATCGTGATCTCATCACAGATCAAAGAAGTTCCTATGGATAAGAAAACACAACAGTGGTTTATGAGTTATGAGCATCAGAAAATACTTATGCCGGACAAGTTTTTGCCAGGAAAACAGTTTATAGAATTTCATAATGATGTGATTTTTCTTGGCGCATAACTAGGATTAAATAGTAATTATGGATAATGGGGGACGGACAATGTCAAATGCAAAAGCAAAAACAATACAATTATTGCTTTATGATGGCACTTTGAATGGTGTGATTAACATCGCTGATTCTGCTTGGAATCCGGGTGAAATGTATGCTTCCCCCAGAAATGCTGTTAAGGAACTAGTTTCTCTGGATAAATACGGCGTATATCTCTTGCTTTCTGATGATCGAGTATATGTAGGACAGGCCCAGGATTTAGAAAGAAGAATAAAGCAACACCTTGCCGGTAAAGACTGGTGGGAAAGGGTTGTTTTACTAACGACAAAAGATGACAGTTTCACTCGTACGGATATAGACTATCTTGAATCTGTCCTTATCAGCAAGGCTGAAAAGACACAGAGTCTGGACAGTGATAATAAGAACAAAGGGAACAATCCAAAAGTAGATAAATTCAGGAAAGTGAATTTAGATCAGTATCTTGACGAGGCACTCTTTTTAATGGAGCTTATTGGGATAACTGTTTTTGGCCCTGAACGTAAAAAGCTGACTGGAAGGAGACGGAAACAGACCATAACTATTTCCCCAACAGCGAAGTTGCCAGGAGAATGTTATTGTAAACCGGCACTTCCTGATGAAAACCTCAAAGTAGGAATTTATGTTAAAACAGCTATGCAGAATTTGCAGAGCTCCGGATATCAATTCTCTCCTGAACAGATAGAGTGTTATGGAAGTGTAGAGGGCAGCAGACAATACACAACAAGAAATCTGCCCCTGTTTTGGCTTCTTAAAGATGGCGAAACGAGAAGTACTGTAAAGGAGCAGGCAAAAGTTAAGCGATATTGGAAAGATGAGTTTATATTTGGAGAATATCGTTTCTTGATGTATTCACAATGGTATTCGGATGGTGGTAATGGAGCAACAAAGAAGGAATTCATAGACTGGTATAATACGCTGTAACTGTTTGCGTATGACCAGCTTCGATTTAGCATAAAAACAAATAATTGGGAGCGGACGGATATGGCATTAACTAAATCCTCTCTCATGATCAGAGATTATGAGAATATACGTCGAATCCTGCGGGAGATATATATTTACGGCTGTTTCACCAAGGATGATTACATTGAAATGGGATTCAGCGGCAGAAAAGTTGATAAAGAACAGCAGCGAATCGGCGCGTATCTTCCGGACAAATTTATAAAAAAGCGACGGTTCAATAAAAAAGTAATTCAGTACTGCCGCTACAATATATCGGAGAGTACGAAAAACTATCTTGCAGAGACTTATCGCAATAAGTCTTTTACGATGCTGGATTTGCTGTCATATTTTTATATTCTGCAGATTCTGGGCGACGGACAGGAACGGACGCTTCAGGAAATCCTGGAGGAGATGCCATTTGATAATGCAGAGGTCGAATTTACAAAAGATAATTTGCGAGTCAAGCTGGACGAGCTTCTGGAAAACCAGTTCCTGCAAATACAGCGGGATGACAGAAATGTCAGATACCAGGTGGCTGATGATATTTGGGAAAG
>CADCPE010000259.1 GCA_902803275.1 uncultured Erysipelotrichaceae bacterium | reverse complement strand
CCTGGGCATCACCATTGCCTCACAGATGCAGGCTGAACAGTTCCTGTCTGTGGATACGCTACTGATCCTGGCGCTAGGCTTGTTTGCCTTCGTCTTTGATACGGCAGGTGGCGTTCTCTTCGCCAAATTCCTGAATCTCTTCCTCAAGAAGAAAGTCAATCCGATGATCGGTGCCGCCGGTATCTCGGCTTTCCCGATGTCCGGTAGGATTATCCACAAGATGGGACTTCAGGAAGACAACCAGAACTTCCTGCTCATGCATTCGATGGGCGTCAACGTTTCCGGCCAGATCGCTTCCGTTGTTGCGGGCGGTCTGATGCTGAGTTTCTTCCTTTAGGAGGTAAATAAAGATGAATTTTGAACCAATGAATTTTATTATCAATCTGCCTTATGTATTCAAAGGTTGGTTAGGAACTTTCGCAGCTTTGGGAACTATCGCATTATCGGTGATCATCATGAATTATTTCACCGAGAAAAACAAGTAATTGAAATACGTGGCAGTTTAAGAAAACGTGGAGTTTTGCTTAAATTACTGAAGAATAAGGACATACAGAATAATGGAGTTTCCACAATCTGTATGTTCTTTTCGTTTACTTTTCCTTGTCTTTCTTAAACTTTCTTCTGACAGTATCCTTCAATGGCTCAACAGAGTATGTCTCATAGTAGTTCTCACAATACATAGCCCTGTTTCTGAATCTTTCAAAGTTGGAATAGCTGTTGGCCAGTCTGATCATCTTCTTGATGTAGGAGTTCTTTCCCTCGATCTTTCCGTCGGACAGTCTTACTGTTTCACTGTTATGTTTTGTATAGGGAATAAAGGAATTGGCTATCTTTTCCTTCTAGTTGTTTAAGGTGTTTCCCAATTCCTTGAATGATTCAAGATTAAGCAGATAACACTCATCGATGAACCTTTCGATATATTCAAGAGCCTCATCCCTTGCATATTCATTCCAATAGTGATTGAAATAGTAGTATCTTTTTGACAGTTCATAGGCAGTGGTGAGATCCTTATCAATCTTAAGGAACAGGTTCAGACAGTCAAAGTCGTTCAGTTTCATCCGGAAGTGGTTATTGTATTCCAATTCCTTAGACAGTTCGTCCTTATACAGGACATACTTCTTTGTCTTAAACAGATAGTATTCATCAGACTTTAAGTTTCGCAGGACAATTATAATTGAGTGACTTATTAAACACTATTTGTGAATACTTATCATTAAGGCGTGATAATGTATTTCTGAGTAAAAACACTTCATTAGTAATATTTCATACTCTATTGAAGTATTTTTCAGAAAAGTAAATCTTACTTTCACATTCAAAGCCAGGGTTATAATAAACCTTAAAAATTTAGATCGATCTTATATCGTTAAAAATGCAAAAGGTAATCTTTTATGTTGCCGTATAATGATATTATCGATGGAAAAATACCATTATAAGGCGTTCATATCCTACAGACATTTGTCACCTGATCAGGATATCGCCAGAAAACTTCATAAACTGATAGAGACGTATGGCATTCCTTCTTCTTTGAAAAAGTCTTTAGGTATTCAGAAGATGGGCAGAGTCTTCCGCGATCAGGAGGAACTGCCTTTATCATCCGACCTCGGGCACGACATCCATGAAGCTCTTGATGAAAGCGAATGGTTCATCTGCATCTGTTCACCAAGATATCTTGAATCAAAGTGGTGCATGGAAGAACTCAACTATTTCATCAACAGCGGAAGAAGAGATCATGTTCTGGCGATCCTGGCCGAAGGCGAACCGGAAGCCTCATTCCCGGAGCAGATCCGCTTTGAATACAGGGGTGGCAAACTGATTGAAAACGAACCGCTTGCTGCTGATGTAAGAGCCTCGAATATTCAGGACGCTCTAAAGAAACTCAATAACGAAAAGCTCAGGATCATGGCTCCGATGCTCGACGTAAGATATGATGATCTGAAACAGCGTGACCGCATCAGAAAAAACAGGATCATTTTTTCTGTCGCCCTAGCAGTAATAGCTTTATTAAGCATGTTTCTGATCTATGCCCTGAACAAGAACAGACAGATCACCAACGAAAGAAACGAAGCCCTGATCGCAGAATCAAAATGGCTTTCCAAATCAGCCAAAGAAGCCCTGGACAACAACGACAGGATGCTTTCACTTCTCTTGTATCTGGAGGCCTTGCCGGAAGATGTCGATAATCCCGACAGACCGATCATTGACGAAGCGGGGAACGGTCTGATAAGTGCCCTGATAGGTTCGGATGCGACAAGCAGCTACAGCGGCGTCAGCGAAATCTTTATCGATCCCGATGAAAGCAGACACGTCATCGATCTTGTCGCAATCGACAACAGGCTCTATCTCACCAGAAGGAACACCATTGAAATCTACGATCTTGATTCGGGAGCCTATCTGGGAGATCTTGATACAAACGGCGAAACGATCTACGGTTCCTTCATCAGAAGCAGCGGCGATTACTATGTGTATCATTTTGATTCCTATGAACAGCATCATTCCTACACAGATCCTTACATCGAAAAATATGAGGGTTCCTATCAGTATGAAAAGTCTCTGCAGAATGAAACGGAAAAATACGGCGGCGGTCTTTATACTCTGACCCATTATTCCGGCGATTCGATCAAGGCTGTATACGGCGACAAGAACTACTTCCATACGGAGAATCAGTCCTGGAAGGTGCCTGACCGCTGGTTTGACAGAGATATCCTGAAAGTCCATGTCACGAATGAAGAGTATCTTGTTACCTTATATGACAATTATTCAAGTCATATAAAACAGACCGATTATGAACAGATATATCTCATCGACAAATTCAATGAGATCGTCAACAGCTATTCCTATCAGATCGCTGCTACCGATTACTACGGCAACACTACAGATGCGATCGCTTCGCCAGACGGTTCAGTTATTTTCGGCATGTCACGGAATCATCTTTATCTTTGGAACCGCAATTCAGCGGAACTGTTCCGCACCATTTCCGTTGACCGTTTTGACAATACCGAATTCGTGGAGATAAAGGCTCCTTCACAGAGTAAATATGACTATATTGCCGTACTGACTGAAGGAGGAAACGTCTACCTCTATGACTTTGTGAAGGATGAGGTACTGCTCAAGATGGCAAATGAATTCTACAAGCTGGGAAGCATCATGTTCAATCACGACGGAAAGCGCCTTCTGTGTTCTGCCGATCGAAACAACGCCATCATATTCAGTTTGGAAGATGGAAGCATGATTGAAAACCTTCAGGCCGATTTTCATGTATACAAAGCCGAATATGCCGTCAGAGACTATTACGGCAACGCTGCTCTTGACAACTACATCCTGCTTTTCAAAGGCGACTATGGCTATCGCAACAGTGACTGGCTGAGCAATATCTTCATCTATTCCACCAACATCGATGATGAGATAAACAGATACAAGACCTCTCTGGCAATCGACGGCTTCACTGATGCAGAGTTCTCTACAGACAACGAAACGCTCTGGCTCAGCCAGTGCGGTACTAATGTATTCAAGTCGCCGCTTAACATCTTTGATCTGAGCAGCGGAAAACTGCTCAAGACGATCGAAGACCATGCATCGGTGATCTTCAGAAAAGAAGGTAAAATGATGACTGTCGCGAGATCGGGCGATCTTGGCCTGTCTGGTTTAGACAGAACATATGTGCGTATCTATGACGAGAAATCGCTTGAAGAGATCACGACATTATATCCAGCCTATGAACATCTTATTGGCATAAACAATAAAGGAAGAGCCGATGAGCGTGCCAATATTGCGGAGCCGTTTTTCTCAGCTGACAGAAGATACATGTTTCTGCAGTCGACTCACGCTTCGGAAAGGTCCTCAGGCGAAGCGTTCGTCTTTGCCTATGATACGAAGACCTGGGAAGAACTGTGGCACATCGGGTTCTATGACGTCAACGATCCCGATTACAATTCCTTCATGGAAGAAACGGACGGTTATGAAGGAACTCTGTATCTCTTTGCCTACCCCGCAGGAAACGACAGGATCCTTATCTGTTACGAATATGTGACTGATGCCTATTACAACAAATACAGCTTCAATAATCTGGCATTTGAGATAAGGGATGCAAAGACCGGCGAAGTGCTTGAGGGTTTTGCCCCGGAAGGGAAATATCTTCTGGCCTATTCGCCTGACAGGAATCAGATAGGATTGTTTACAGATGAAGAATCATATGCCGAGAAAAAGCCT
>CADCPE010000258.1 GCA_902803275.1 uncultured Erysipelotrichaceae bacterium | reverse complement strand
GCAAGAATCTGAAGCAGTCATATTGCGTCGGCGTCTCTCAATCTAAAGACTCGTTCTATGGCCAGCATCGTCCAGAAACGCTGCCGAACGGCGATGAGCTCATATCTAAATGGAAAGCCTGGCTTGCGTTGGACTGCAAGGTCTCCGAAATGGAGAGCGCTGCTTTGTTTATCGTCGGACAGTATCTGAGAGTAAGGGTAGGCTCATGTTTCCTTGTTGTCGCAAATCAGGAAAGAGCCAAACACGGTCTGGATAATCCGCAGGTCCATGATACCGAAGGAGCTATCAAGGTAGCTGTTGAGGCATTAAAGATACTTATAGATGAAGATAAGAAACTCAAAGATAATTCTGATAATTAATCTGATCGTCTACATGCTGTTTCTTCTGCCCATAAGGAAACTGAACATGTTTTCCGAGAACTATTCAACCCTTAGTCTTGATACTAGGGGTTATTTGTATCTGCTTTTTCTTGGCATCATCATTGGGCTTCTGCTTGCCTATGAGACCTACTTTATAAACGGCAAGATGATGGCCATACTTATGTTCTTCTCTCTTGTGCTAGGTACCATAATTCCTCATCATGTACCATATGATATTCAAGGTAATATGCATCTGCTTTTTGCATATATCGGTTTTGCGGGAATGATGAGCATAACTTATCTGAACCTTTTAAAGCAGAGCAACCAGTATCTGATTAACATGTATTTTCTTTCGTTTTTTGAATTCGGCTTCATCTACATGCAGTATGGGATGGTCACGACCGTTCTGGAAATCGTCATCATGAGCATGGTCATGATGTTCAATTATCTCGTATATAAAAAGAAATGCGCTTAGGCACTTCTTTTGCATGATTCTATTACATGACTGATGAGGATACAAGAGGTGAGCGATCCTACACCGCCGGGAACGGGAGTGATGTCTTTGACAAGCGGCTCCACTTCTTCAAATAGGACATCACCGCACAGCTTGTTTTTGTTTTCATTCCACGAGATACCGACATCGATCACTGTCTGGTTTTCATTTACATAGTTCCTGTTAACTGATTCCATCATTCCTGTCGCACAGATAAGTATATCTGCTTTGGCAGCGATCTTTTCAACATCTCTTGTTCTGCTGTGACAGATCGTGACTGTGGCATTGAGATTGCTGAGCATCATCGATACAGGCTTGCCGATGACCAGTGATCTTCCCAGTACGACGACATTCTTGCCTTTAGGATCGATCTTGTAGTAATTAAGGATCTCTATGACTGATTGCGCCGTGCATGGGGCAAAACCGAGATTCTTATTGATGAATATTCCTGCTAAAGAAAGATCGTTGCATCCGTCCACATCCTTGGAAGGATCGATCATGTTCCTCAGTTCATCATCATTGAACCTGTCAGGCAAAGGACGGAAAACCAGGATCCCGTGAATTCCGGGATCTTTGTTTGCCTGATCCAGTTTGCTGTAGAATTCTTCAGTAGGAACATCTTCATCAAAGACATATTTGACCAGCCTTATTCCAGCTTCTTCAGCTTTTTTATTAATGCCTTTTTCATACGAAAGATCACTGTCCTTCTCGCCGATCCTGAAAATCGCAAGAGTAGGGCACAGGCCTTTTTCCTTAAGCTCAGCAACAGTCTTTCTGTTTTCTTCCATCAAGGCATCAGCGACGATCTTTCCTTTAAGCAGTCTGGCCATCATTCAACCTCTCTTTTATATCATTGAATATCTGTATAGCTTTATGAGAATACTCATCTAGCAGCTCTTTAGCTTCATTTTCCAGTCTGGATGCATATCCTTTGTCTTTCATCAGACTGGTGTTGACGATGATATTGATATAAGCTCCATACAGTACACCGTTTGCCAGCATGACGGAAGTGGCGGCATCACTGACTGAGATCTTTGATCCGATAAGGGAGAGCCTTTCATCCAGATCGATGATTCTTGCCGCATATTTAAGGATCAGATACGGAGAATCGGCAGCTTTCCTGAGACATTCTTCCATAACAGAAGCATAATCAGGATCATTTTTATCCATCTTATAGGCTTTTGCCAGAGGTTCAAATGCTTCGGCATCTTTATCAATACATTCCAGCAGATTATTTCTTAATATCTGCAGTTCACTTCTTATATCGTTTAGTTCGACCGTGTAGGCCATGTATTTCTTCTTGCCGATGGTAAGATTGGTAACCATTTCAGCAAGGGAAGCCGCAAGGGCGCCGACTGCAGCGCTGACTCCTCCGCCTCCTGGAATAGGAGCACTCGATGCGCTGAGTTCAGCGAATTCTTCAAGAGTTTTCTTGTGCATCAGAACAGTCCTGTGATCCTTCCGTTTTCATCGACATCGATCTTTTCCGCTGCCGGAACCTTAGGCAAACCAGGCATTGTCATTATCTCACCGGTCAAGGCAACTATAAATCCGGCACCAGCCGATACTTTGAGGTTTCTGACTGTGATTCTGAAATCCTTAGGTGCGCCTAGTTTTGTCTGATCATCTGAGAATGAATACTGCGTCTTTGCCATGCATATAGGAAGATCTGAATATCCTAATTCTTCCAGCTGTTTGAGCTGTTTAGGAGCATTGCCGACAAGATCTACACCGTCTGCATGGTAGATCTTCTTGGCAATAGAGTTGAGTTTCTCTTCGATGCTCAGATGATCATCGTAGGCAAAACGGAAATCATTTTCCTGATCGCAGAGTCTTACTACTTCTTCCGCCAATGCCTTACCGCCTTCACCGCCTTTAGTGAAGACTTCTGAAAGAGCAACATTGACACCCAATTCCCTGCATTTATTCTCTATGTAATCAAGTTCTTCCTTGACATCGCTCGGGAAGGCATTGATGGCGACAACACAAGGCAACTTATACACTTTGATGATGTTTTCAACATGCTGCAAAAGATTAAGAATACCTTTTTCCAAGGCCTCCAGATTCTTTTCATTAAGCTTGTCCTTAGGAACACCTCCATGATGTTTAAGAGCTCTGATCGTTGCCACTAGAACTACGGCATC
>CADCPE010000257.1 GCA_902803275.1 uncultured Erysipelotrichaceae bacterium | reverse complement strand
CGAATTTGTGATCGGTTTCGGTCTGGATTTCAACCAGAAATACCGTAATCTGCCGTATGTCGGTGTATTGAAAGAGGAGTGTTATAAGTAATAGATGGATAATAATAACAACAATAACAATAGAAGAACAATACTGAATTTCTTGCCTTATATCTTTGTGCTGCTTTTCCTTTTCATGATGGGCTTTTCAAGCCAAGTAAGGACATCCAGCACAGCATTGAGCTATAAGGAATTCAATAAGCTTCTTACTTCAAACAAGATCACTTCAGCAAAAGTATCGATGGATTACAATACCATGACTGTGACCGGAACGTTCAAACAGGACAATTCCACCTATCAGTTCTCGGTTATCATCCCTAATACGGAAAAAGCTGCCGATGAGCTTGTTGAGGAACTTAAGACGATCGATAACGTCACATTCGTTGATGCGAATGCTTCAAACTATCTTTTGGAACTGGCCAGTTCAATAATCCCGCTGATCCTGTTTGTGGTAGGCGGCATCTTCATCATGAACCGTATGGGCGCCATGAATTCCAACCGCCAGGCTTTTGACTTCTCTAAGTCAAGAGCGAGGCTTGAAGACAACATCAGAGTAAGATTCGATGATGTTGCCGGATGCGATGAAGAAAAGGAAGAAATGCAGGAGATAATCGAATATCTCAAGAATCCGCGGAAATTCTCCAAGATGGGCGCCAGGATCCCTCGCGGCATCATCATGGTCGGTCCTCCGGGAACAGGCAAGACCCTGCTGGCCAAGGCCGTAGCCGGTGAAGCCAATGTACCATTTTATTCTATCTCCGGTTCTGATTTCGTCGAGATGTTCGTAGGCGTCGGTGCTAGCCGTGTCAGAGACATGTTCCAGAGAGCGAAAAAGACAGCTCCGTGCATGATCTTTATTGATGAACTTGATGCGGTAGGCAGACAGCGTGGAGCCGGTCTGGGCGGAGGCCACGATGAAAGAGAACAGACTTTAAACCAGCTGCTGGTAGAACTTGACGGCATGAATGACAACGACGGTGTCATCGTAATCGCTGCTACCAACAGACCGGATGTTCTGGATTCCGCTTTATTAAGACCTGGCAGATTTGACCGTCAGATAACCGTATCGCTGCCTGATGTCAAGGGAAGAGAAGCGATCCTGGGTAAACACGCCCGAAACAAGAAACTTGCTTCTGATGTCAATCTGGAAAATCTTGCCAAGAGAACTCCTGGTTTCTCAGGCGCAGATCTGGAAAACGTGCTTAATGAAGCCGCCATTCTTACCGTTCGAGAAAAGAAAGATGAGATTGGCACTCAGCAGATCGATGAAGCCATCGATAGAGTAATGATGGGACCGGCTAAGAAATCCAGAACTTATGATGATTATACAAAGAAACTCGTAGCCTATCACGAGGCAGGACACGCCATCGTCGGCCTGAATCTTCCTGATGGTGCGATCGTTCAGAAGGTAACGATCATTCCTCGTGGTTCAGCGGGCGGATATAACCTGATCACGCCACGTAAGGAGAAGATCCTGAATTCAAAGAAAGAACTGATGGATACCATCACTTCATACATGGGCGGCAGAGCTGCTGAAGAGATCTTCTTCGGCGATGTTACTACCGGTGCTTCATCGGATATCCAGCAGGCAACCAGAATTGCCAAAGACATGGTAACGACATATGGCATGTCTGATCTGGGTCCTATCCAATACAATTCCGGTAATGATTCGGTGTTCCTTGGCAGAGATTACAACTCTCCGTCAAATGCATCTTCTCAGGTCGCCTATGAAATCGATACAGCGGTAAGAAAGATCATTGAGGAATGTCATCAGAAAGCCAAGAAGATCATCAATGCAAACAGAAATGATCTCATAAAGATCGCTGATACGCTTATCGAAAAAGAGACACTTACCAACGAAGAAATAGAGGAACTTCTTTCAAAGGATAAGAAGGATACTGATAAAAACAAACCGGCAAAAGCTGATACAAAGAAGGCAGCTGCCAGGAAACCGGCTGAAAAAAAGACAGAAAAGAAAGGGACGACTAAGAAATAGTCGTTTCTTTGTTCAGGAGTGAATATGAACAATGTTTTAATCGCGACAGCTTTGAACAGACATGTCAGGATCTATCTGTTCAATTCAAAGGAAATGGTGGAACAGGCAAGAAAGGTTCATGATCTTTGGCCGACGTCATGTGCCGCTTTAGGCCGT
>CADCPE010000256.1 GCA_902803275.1 uncultured Erysipelotrichaceae bacterium | reverse complement strand
CTGTATTTTTCATCAAGTATTGCGATGCTTCCCGGAGTATGCCCCGGATTGTCGATGATCTTTAGCTTCCTTTCGCCCAGATCAAACTCGTCCCCTTCTTTTACTGAAACGATCTTCGTCCTGCCTCCGGCTTCAATATAGTTCTGTTTCTCGGCTTCGCTCATATAGACTTTATCGAAACTGCCGTTGCCGCAGATATGATCTCTGTCACCGTGGGTGTTGATCAGTTCGATCGGCAGATCGGTAAGCTCTTCACAGATCGCTTTGGCATATCTCGTATTCATGCCGCTGTCGATCATTAGCGCTTTCTTTTTGCCCGTCAGTAGAAAGAATCTCACGCCTTCATCTTCGATCCTGCAGGTTTCTTCGTTTATTCTGATGACCTCGCTCATTTTCTGCCTCCTCATGTCTATGATCTGATATTTTCTTCTTCTGTTTTTATTATATTGTTTTTCCCGCCATAAATGATTTTATTATTCAACACCTGTACAATAGTAAGAGAAAGAAGGATAAAGATGAAAAACAATAAAAGTCTGAAGATCTATAACGAGACAAACCGCAAGCTCACCGCATACAACACCCTGATCGCTGCCACTTATTTCGACAAGGATACCGTGGCACCGAAAAAAGGAAACAGAAGAAGAAACGAGGCGCTTTCTCTGATGTCCGGGGAGGTCTATTCGATCGAGACCGATAAGGATTATCTCGATGCGATCGAAGATCTCAGAAAGCAGGATCGCGGTTTTGAGAACGATCGCGAGATATATCTGCGCTGCAAGGCGCTTGAAGATGTGCTCAAGTTCACAAAGAAGGAGACGATGGCCTATACACAGGCGATCATGAACTCCTCTGACAGCTGGATGAAAGCCAGAGAGCACAAGGACTACAGATACTTTGAGAAAGACCTGCACAGGCTGATCGAAATGACGAAGGAAAGACTGAAAAGGATCGACGATAAGAGGCATCCTTATGATGTCCTGCTTGATAACTATCAGGAAGGCATGAACAGGGAAAAGTACGATGCCTTCTTTGACAGGATCAGGGAAGAGCTGATCCCGTTGATCAGGGAGGTGTCTTCAAGGCAGCAAATGGTGGATGATTCTTTCCTGCACAGATACTATCCGGCATCTAAACAGAGAGAATTTGCGAAGATCCTTCTGAAGTATCTTCGCTTTGATCCATCCTGGGGCTATATGGGTGAAAGCGAACACCCTTATACCACTTCGATCTGTGAAGACGATATCAGGATCACTACCCGCTACATGGAGCACGATCTCTCTGCAGCGATCTTTTCGATCATTCACGAGACAGGACACGCCTACTACGATCATCAGGTAGACAGAAAGTATCAGAACACCATGATCAAGGACGCCATATCCATGGGCGTTCACGAATCGCAGTCAAGATTCAACGAAAACTATATCGGCAAAAGAAGATCGTTCTGGGTAAAGCTGTATCCTGAACTGGTCAGGATCTTCCCGGAAAACCTCAAGGATGTCTCGCTCGATCAGTTCATCACTGCCATCAACAAATCCTGCCCGTCTTTCATCAGGACTGAGGCTGATGAACTAACCTATCCGATCCACATCCTGATCAGATATGAGATCGAAAAGGCCATCTTCGACGATTCCATCGATCTCAAGGATCTGCCGAAGATCTGGAATCAGAAGTACAAAGAATATCTCGGGCTTGATGTCAGAAACGACTATGAAGGGATTCTTCAGGATATCCACTGGTCACAGGCTTCCTTCGGCTACTTCCCGACTTATGCATTAGGCAGTGCCATCGGTGCCCAGCTGATCGACAAGATGGAAAAGGAAATGGATGTCGATGCCCTGCTTGAGAAAGGGAAGTATGCGCTGGTACAGAAATGGCTGAAAGAAAAGATCCAGAAATACGGTGCTCTTTACACTTATGACGATCTTCTCAAGCTCGCCACCGGCAAGAAGTTCTCTCCGGATCACTACATCAGATATCTCAAAAACAAATACAGGAAACTCTACAAGATCAGATAAGGCTATCTTCTGATCGCCTTTTTGCCGCTGTGATCTTCAATAAAGCTTAAAACGAATTCAAAATCATCCCGCGGGACAAAGATCTGATTATAAAGCAGGAAGGAAGTCAAAGCTATCATATCCGTTTCTGGATCGGCCTTGATCGAATACAGTTTGGAGAAATCAGAGAAAGCGCTGTCGTTTACGGAAGTGCTCATCCCCGCACCTATCAGTCCCAGACTTTTCGTAAGAACACCAGTAAGCATCGCCAGTTCGGCAATGTTTCTGGTTTTTTCTTCATCTTCTTCCATGCGTCTGAATGTTATGCCGCTTTCATCCATTTCGTAGAGAAAGGAGAATTTTCCGCCATAGTATCTTCCTACCGCATAATAGGAAACGATGACGATGAATATCAGCGCTATGCCGCACAGCAGATAGATCGGAAGCAGGGTCTGCATACCGGAGATGAATTCGCCCTTGGCCGCAAAGATGCCCATGAGGATCAGAAGCGGGACAAAGTATGAGATGGCCGAGATCACTGCCACCGTCCTGAAGATGGCCTTGTTTCTGAAGGCAGGCAACTCATAAGTCCAGCGGTATTTTCCGTTATCGCAATAAGTAACTTTTTCGGTCATAAAAAATCCCTCTTTTTATTATTTTCTCATGAAACAAAATCGTCCCACAAGCTGAGCCTGCGGGACTTGATTATCTGTTTAATCAGAGAGGTCTTCTCCGTTAGAGGCAATTACCTTCTTATACCAGTAGAACGAATCCTTCCGGTAGCGGTCATAGGTACCGTTTCCGAAATCATCCGCATCGACATAGACAAAGCCATAGCGTTTCGACATCGATACCAGCGAACATGACACCAGATCGATACAGCCCCATGGCGTATAGCCGATGACATCGACGCCATCTTCGATCGCTTCAGCTATCGCTTCGATATGCGAGCGCAGATAGGCGATACGATAATTGTCATGAACTGTCTTGTCTTCATTCAGTTCCTCAAAGGCACCGATCCCGTTTTCTACGATATAGATCGGCAGATCAAATCTGTCTCTTAGCTCGTTAAGGGAGATGCGCAAAGCGGTAGGATCGATCTGCCAGCCGAAATCGCTGGTTTCGATATGTGGATTGTGCAGTGTTCGAATGAAAGATCCGATCCTTTCCTGTCTTTTAGGATCAGCTGTCACGATCGAAGAAAGATAGTAGCTTAAGGAAATGAAATCGACTTTCCCCTGCTCCAGGATCTTCTCATAGTTGTCATACCATTTGATATGGATGTTGTTTTTCCTGTAGTAAGACAGGATCCACTTCGGATAATAGCCCTTGGCCATGACATCACAGAAGAACATGTTGAATTCAGTCTCCTGATGTGCTCTCAAGGCATCGGAAGGTGATGGTGTCTCCGGATACAGATGGTGCAGGTTGAACATGTTGCCGATCAGACACTGCGGTGCCGTTTCATGAGCGTATTTCACGATCATGGCGCTGACGATGAACTGATGGTGCAAGGCCTGATGCGATGCGTTCTCCCATCTTTCTGCCATCTCAGGCGGAAGCGGTCCAAACGGACGGAAGTCTTTCGGCATTTCAAATTCACCATGGCGATCCAGGATGATCCCTCCGCCCAGCCAAGGTACGGCCGTGACCATATTGATCTCATTGAAGGTCAGCCAGTACTTGACTTCGTCCTTGTATTCATCGATCAGAAACTTCAGATACCTGTAGCAGTGCGGTATGACTTCCTCAGATGTCCAGCCGTCATACTTTTCCACAAAGACGATCGGAAGCTCATAATGGATCATCGTGACTAACGGTTCTATCCCGTAGCGGTGAAGTTCCCTGAATACGTTGTGATAGAACTTTACTCCTTCAGGATCAGGCGTTTCCTCCAGCCCTGTCGGAAAAAGTCTTGTCCAGGAGATCGACATGCGGAAAGACTTGAAGCCCATTTCGGCCAACAGTGCGATATCCTCCTTGTAGCGATGGAAGAAATCGATGCCTCTTCTGTTTGGGAAATTCAAGGTCGCTTCTTCGGCCTTGGCTTTTTCGTAGTCCTTCTTCAGCATGAAGTTGCAGGGGATCTTCGCCCCGCGATAGTAGACATAATCAAGATGACAAAGGCCTTTGCCGTCTAAGCATCTGCCGCCCTCGATCTGAGCGGCAGATGTAGCTCCTCCCCATAAGAAATTCTCTGGGAATCTTGGCATCGTCTATTTAGCTCCCTTGTCGATATCGTCTGCCATTTCATCCTTGTAAAGGAAGAGCGTTGCGACGAAACTGATGACAGAAGCCAGTATAGTGCAGGCGATCATGAGCTTGAGATCTCTTAATGGATCAGGTACCGGAGCCGGGTTGATGAACATCGGCCAGGTAAAGAGGTTTGGCGGACCGCCGGCATAAGAGCCGACATTCAGCAAAGCGGCAATAAGTCCGCCGACTGCTGAACCGATCATCGCTGCATATAACGGTGTCTT
>CADCPE010000255.1 GCA_902803275.1 uncultured Erysipelotrichaceae bacterium | reverse complement strand
CCGGAAGCTCCTAAAGACAGGCCTAGGAAATCATCATAGAGCCAGTAACCCATATTATGTCTGGACTCAAAGCCTTCCCTGCAGAAATTGGAGACTTCGTAGTGAATATAACCGTTTTCTTTAAGTATCTTATCTATATATTCATACATATCGGCTTCGATGTCTTCATCCAGATTCTTGATCCCTTTTTTGCCAAAAACAGAATTCTCTTCGATCGTCAGTGAGTATAAGGATATATGCGGTACATCCAATAATAAGATGTCGTTTACAGTCTTTTTAAGGATATCCATACCCTGACCAGGAAGCGAATACATCAGGTCAACAGAGATGTTGGAAAGTTTGTTTTCTTTTAACAGCTTAACGGCTTCCTTCACATCGTTAAAAGTATGCTTTCTGTTCAGCATCTTGAGGATATCGTCATCAGAAGACTGCACACCCATTGATATGCGGTTGATATGATGTCTGTTGAATATGTTTATCTTGTTTACAGTCAATGATTCAGGATTGACTTCAATCGTATATTCCTTAACTTCATCTGCATAAGGATCGATCAATGTTAAAAGACGGTCAAGCTGATCGTCACTTAGACATGATGGCGTTCCCCCGCCGATGTAGATCGTCTCATACTGGTCCTTACAGTTGTCTTCTATTTCCTTTTCAAGCCTTTCAAGCCATTTTTCGGCTAAAGAAAAATCATAGACTCTATGGGCAAAGTCACAGTAAAAACAGATGGTATTGCAGAATGGAACGTGTATATAAAGATGTTTAATTCTTGTCGTCATCAAGAGCCAGTACAGCCATGAAAGCTTCCTGCGGTATTTCAACGCTTCCGACAGCCTTCATACGTTTTTTGCCTTCTCTTTGTTTCTCCAGCAGTTTCTTCTTGCGCGAGATATCGCCACCGTAACACTTGGCCAAAACATCCTTGCGCAGTGATTTGATATTGGTACGGGCCAGCACTTTGTTTCCTATTGCGGCCTGGATCGGGATCTCGAACTGCTGCTTAGGCAGGATCTCTTTCAGTTTGACAGTGATCGCCTGACCTCTGCTGTAGGCAAAATCACGGTGCACGATGATACTTAAGGCATCGATCACTTCGCCATTGATCAGGATATCCATCTTGACAAGATTGGATCTTCTATAGCCTATCAGTTCATAGTCCAAAGAGGCATAGCCTCTGGATACCGATTTCAGTTTATCGAAGTATTCAAAGATGATCTCGCTTAGAGGCATTTCATAGATCAGCTGATTGCGGTTCTCATCAAGATAGATCATATCCTTATATATGCCTCTTTTGTCCTGCGAGAGCTGCATGATCGGTCCGATGTATTCATTCGGGACCATGATCGAAGCCTTGACATACGGTTCCTCGATCATTTCAATGACATTGGCTTCCGGCATCATGCTCGGATTGTCGATATATTTGACGCTTCCATCGGTAAGCGTGACTTTGTAGATAACAGATGGAGCGGTGGCGATCAGATTGAGATTGTATTCTCTTTCAAGTCTTTCCTGAACGACTTCCATATGCAATAGCCCCAGAAAGCCCAGTCTGAAGCCAAAACCCAGAGCTTTGGAAGACTCTGGTTCAAAAGTCAGGCTTGAATCATTGAGCTGCAGTTTCTCCAAAGCATCCCTTAAATCGTTGTATTTATTGTTGTCGGTCGGATACATGCCGCAATAGACCATCGGATTCATCTTGCGATAGCCAGGCAAGGCTTCCTTGCAAGGATCATCACTTAAAGTGATCGTATCGCCGATATGGATATCCTGGATCGATTTGATCGAAGCGCAGATGTAGCCGACTTCTCCGGCAACGAGCCTGTCTTTCTTCATTTCTCCAGGCGTCTTGACGCCTACTTCCGTTACTTCATATTCCTTGTTCGACTGCATGAAAAGGATGTGATCGCCGACTTTTACCGAACCTTCCTTGATGCACACAAAAACTACGACGCCTCTGTATGAATCATAGTAGGAGTCAAAGACCAGTGCTTTTAAAGGATCTGCCGCATCGCCTTTCGGTGCAGGAAGATATTTCACTATTCCTTCCAGGACATCTTCGACGTTTAATCCGGTTTTGGCCGATATGCATGGCGCATACGAACAATCTAGACCGATGACATCCTCGATCTCTTTCTTGGTCCGATCGATATCCGCGCTAGGAAGGTCGATCTTGTTTATGACCGGCAGGATCTCCAGATCATTGTCCAAAGCCAGATAGGTGTTGGCTAAAGTCTGAGCTTCGATGCCCTGAGAAGCATCTACGACCAGTATTGCTCCATCGCAGGCTGCCAGAGATCTGGATACTTCATAGGAAAAGTCGACATGTCCCGGTGTATCGATAAGATGGAAGATGTAGTCGTTTCCGTCTTTTGCGTGATATTTCAGCTGTACGACATTGAGCTTGATCGTTATGCCTCTTTCTCTTTCCAGGTCAAGTGAATCCAGGATCTGATCCTGCATCTCCCTTTTGGAGACCGTTTCCGTCAATTCCAAAATACGGTCAGCCAGAGTTGACTTGCCATGATCGATGTGGGCAATGATGGAGAAATTCCTGATTCTGTTCCTATCCAAGTTTCTCACCTATAAGATTTCTTCCGGCACCGTTAAAGAAAGACTTTCCATCCATGGAATTCTTTCCTTCCGGCTTTATCATGTATATCTTTATAAAGCCGTTATTGCAGTCAAAACGAAGATAGTCGTTTTCCAGGCCTATGAATGTTGCTGGTCTTACATCTTCACTGTATTCAAAGAAACACTTTTCGATCTTATATTTCTTGTCTTTCATCATAAAGAAGCAGCCTGGATTGTCCAGCAAGCCTCTGATGTGGTTGTATACCTTAAGTACGTCATCTTCAAAAAAGATATGTTCGATCTCCTTATCGAGATTGTAGGCGTATGTGGCTTCTGCATCATTCTGTTTTGTACAGACAAAATCCCCGTCAAAGAACTTCGGCAGAAACTCAAGCAGCATCTTCAATGCCAGATCGCTCAGCTTCTTAAAGACGTCGGCATTAGTATCGTGGATATCGATATCCATCTCTTCCTGATAAAGGATATCCCCTTCATCCATCTTCTCGTTCATATACATGATGCTCATACCGGTCTTTTTTTCGCCATTGATGATGGCTCTTTGAATCGGCGCACCGCCCCTGTACTTCGGCAATAAGGAACCATGGG
>CADCPE010000254.1 GCA_902803275.1 uncultured Erysipelotrichaceae bacterium | reverse complement strand
CCAAAGATCACTGATGAAGAGTTCAATAAATTCAGATCAAGAATAAACAGTATCTATGCGGGCGATTATTTTGTATTGTCAGGCAACGTCGAAGAAGAGATAAAACAGAGGATTATCGAAGTCGTCAAGGAACTTTCCGAAAACGGGGTAAAGGTGATAATCGATTCCGATGCGGATGTTCTAAGCAGATGCAAAGGCATTAAACTGTATGCAGTGAAACTCAATGACTCCAATATTGACGGCGATGTCAAAAAGGCAGCCGCCTACTATCTGGATAACGGTGTGGAAAACGTTCTGTACTCTTCTCCAGGCAAGCCGTCATTTGTCTTTACCAAAGAGGAAACCCTTGAATGTGATAATCAGGCTGATTCACTGGTAAATGCGATCGGTTCGGCTGACTCCATGGTCGCAGGATTCATCTACGGTTCATTAAGAGGTGCTACAACTATTGAATCGTTCAAATATGCCAATGCCGCATCTATTGCCACATGCATGTCAAATGATCTCGGTTCAAAGGAAAAGATAGAAGAACTGTTTACAACTATTGAGGTAAAGAATATTTAATGAAGAAGATCTTTATCATATTATGTCTTGTTTTGTTCCTTGTTTCCTGTACAAAGAAACAAGACAGCAAACAGGAGATAAAGTATACTTATGAGATAACCTCGAAAAGTGTCGACATGTCCGGTTATGAAGGCGTAAATTCCGTTAAACACAATTTTCGGCTGATCACACCAACTGAACTTTTCAATGTTATAGACCATAAGTCTTCTGGCGTCTTCTATATCGGAAGGACGAACTGCGGATGCTGTCAGAGAGTGTGCCGATATCTGAATGAAGTGGCGATGGAACTTGGTGTTACTGTCTACTACATAGATGTATACAACGAAGAGGAACCGATGACCGGCACAGAGATTCAGGACAAGGCAAAGGAATATCTTTATCCGATCCTGGGCGAAGAGAATGGCGAAAAGACTCTGCTTACTCCTCAGGTGTTTTCACTGATAAATGGAGAATTTGCCGGTTCCCAGATCTGCTTCGATAATTATGTACTTGATCCTTCGCCAAGCGACGATCAGATAGAGAGGTTCAAGGATGCCTACAGAGCCATCCTGTCTCCGTTTGCGCAGACTGATTAGCACAAAAATATCAAACAAGTCAAGACTGGAAATGACTTGTTTTTTATTTGTATAATTAAATTACCTAATGGGAATATAATGAAATTCCTACACTATATTTACGGACTATCGGGATTGCTTGCCGGTGTTGAAGACCTTTCAAAAGGGATCCTGAAAGCAGGCATAGATGGCCCACCTTTTTGAGAAAAGGGAAATTTCTCAGCCCATTAGGCTGAATAGACAAATAGGGATATTTTATATAAAATATCCTTGGATAAAAAGGAAGGTGTTTTATGGAAAACTTTTGGATGAGTATATTGTATTTCGTTTTAGGTGGAGCAATCGGAGCTGCAATAGCTTATTTTCTGACGAGAAAGGCTTTTGAGAAACAGCTTAAGGAAAATCCTCCTATTAATGAAAAAATGATCCGTGCAATGTATGCTCAGATGGGCAGAAAGCCATCAGAAGCACAGATCCGCCAGATCATGAAGTCAATGGGACAATAAAGACCGAAAGGTCTTTTTTTACAGGTTTCTGTCCTTATAGATCAGAATGTAGATATGCAATGCTCCATAAAATAGCGAGGCGACTGCAGCGGCAATACTCAGATATAAAGCCGCGCCTGTAAATTTATTGAAATATGAGTTAAGCATGAAAGCCAGCGCAAGCAAGGGACAGCAGATGATGATCGTGATGATGTTCTTCCTGTCCAGAGATCTGGCCTGCCTGATCGCAAAGTTATCTCTTGGCGCTTTATTGTAGTTTTCGATGACGGATGCTTTCTTGATGAAATTCATATAGAATACAACGAGATTGGAGATGATAAACGTCACCGCAAGCATGATGCCGATCAGAGGGTTCTTGGTAACTATATATGCGACAGCAAAGATCAATAAGGCGATAAGATAGCCCTGAATATAAGAAACATATTCTTTTGCATTCTTTTCGTTTATGATGTATGCCTTCTTTGAGAAAAACGGGGCATATACCGTCCTTTTTTCATCATGATAGATGGATAGTCCGTTCAGATATTTCGGATCAATTTCTTTTTTGTTTTTTGCCATATTCATAATTATAGTACAAATTTAAGAACAGATTGTATTATTTAAAAACCGCTGAAGTATTATAATAAGAATGTCATAAATGAAAAAGGGGAAGAATAATGTCTGATATGTTTGATGCTAAAATCGCTTTATTCCATCAGCATGCATCTTCAAAGGAAGAAGCTTTGAAAATGCTGGCTGAAGAACTTATGAAAAGCGGCGTTGCAAAAGATACTTTTTATGATGGAATAATCACCAGAGAAAAGAATTTTGCTACAGGATTAAGTCTTAATAACATGTGCGTAGCTATACCGCATACTGATCCCGAACATGTTAACAGAACTCAGGTCGCTTTCATGACTCTGGATGAACCTGTCGAATTCATTGAGATGGGTACTGAGGATAAGGTCATTCCGGTCACACTGATGTTTATGCTGGCATTAAAAGAAGCACACCAGCAGCTTGATATGCTGATGAAACTCATGGATGTTTTCCAGAATGATGAACTGATGGAAAAATTCAAGAATGTGGATAATTACGAAGACTATTACAAGCTTATCGAAGAAGCCGGTCTTAACAAAGAATAGTACTTTATTGAGGGGGAAGATTAAATGTTAGTTACAACAAAAGAGATGTTTGAAGATTCCAGAAAGAAGGGCTATGCGATCGTAGCTCCAGACTACTGGGATTCCAATTCGTGCAGGACTTATGTGGAAACTGCCGAAGAACTAGGGGTTCCTGTGAT
>CADCPE010000253.1 GCA_902803275.1 uncultured Erysipelotrichaceae bacterium | reverse complement strand
CCTGTATAGTCGATAAGGAAAAAAGAGTTGTTTCAATAGGCTATAACGGCATGCCCAGAGGATGCTCGGATGAAGATTTCCCTTGGGGAAGGGAAGGCGGTTTTCTGGATACAAAATATGCATTCGTGGTTCATGCGGAGCTCAATGCGATCCTGAATTCTCCAAGAAGCGTTTCAGGATGTACGATCTATGTATCGCTGTTTCCGTGCAATGAATGTGCCAAGGCGATCATGCAGTCTGGCATAAAAAAAGTCGTCTATGAATCCGACAAATATGACGGAACCGACGGCAATATCGCTTCCAAGAAGATGCTTACGGAAGCAGGAGTTGAACTTCAGAAGCTTCCATATTGCGTAAAGGTGGATGTAGAGACCTTAAAGTAGATCCTTATTCTGTTTGTAAAGGCTCTTGTAGTATTCAAGAGCTTTTTCTTCGCCGTTTTCCTTGAGATAAAGAAGCAGTTCCTCAATCTGCGAAACGGTCTTGGGATTCATGACCTTGTATTCAGTAGAATTTATAAAAAACTCATAAGGTTCGGCATTGGTGTATGCTTCCTTTTTGTAGGTCTTTGAAGCGGATATCCTGTCGATCACCGATTCCAGCATGTAGCGGTAAGGCATCGGATAGGCGTAAAGGACAGGCTGTTTGGGCTTGCGGTCGACCCAGTATTCCCAATGATGTTTGTTCCTGTCTTTGTGATGAAGGTAGCAGGTGGAATAGCCGCAGATTTCCTTTTCTTTGGAGATGGGAGAACGATAACCCTGAAAGTATTTCACGGAAGGAAAGAATTCCTGAGGCGAATACTTGGAGAGATCATGCAGGAGTCCCTGCTTATACATGCCGCATTTAAAGCAGGTCTTCATGACCAGAAAACGATGATGGTTGATGGTTTTAAGATGTCCGAAAAAACGCTGTAGATAGTTTCTTTCCTGCATGTAATAGATTATATCACCTGCATTGTTTTGTTATATAATAGATTTATGCTAAATCGCCATGAATATCGCGAAAAAATAGTATTCGCTCTTTATCAGCACCTGCTTTTGCACAAAGACCTCAACGAGTGCTTTAGTGATAATTTTGAAGAAGATGACAATGAATATCTGAATATCGTGAAAAACGATCTTATTGAACATAAAGTCGATTACATATACGAGATTTCAAAGTATCTGAAGAAATGGAGCTTTGACCGTCTCAATCTGGTGGAGCAGGCCATCCTTCTAGAGACAGTAAGCGAGATAAAAACCGGAGTAAATGATTCAGCTGTCGCTATCGATGAAGCTGTTACTCTGGCTAAGCAGTATTGTGATGAAGATTCATATAGGTTTATCAACGGAGTTTTGGATAATATATGCAAGAGCTCACAGTAAGCAGTCTGTTAAGGTATTTAAAAACACGTTTAGATAATGACAGCAATATCCAGAAGATATATGTGGTAGGAGAGATCTCCAATTATCACAGACATTTTTCCGGTCATTTATATTTCACATTAAAGGATGAAAAAGCAGCTGTAAACTGTGTGATGTTCAAGTCGGCAGCTGCTTCTTTAAGTTTTGAACCAAAAACAGGCGATAAAGTGATCGTATATGCGAATACTTCGATCTTCGAGGCGAGCGGTCAGCTTCAGCTTTATGTACTGAAAATGAATCCGCAGGGTCTTGGTGATCTCTATGCCAGATTCGAAGCATTGAAAAAGAAACTGACACAGGAAGGAAAGTTCGCCCAGGAACACAAGATCACGATGGAAAAGAGCTATCCTGATAAGATCGGGGTGCTGGTAGGTGATAAATCAGCCGCCATGTCCGATATCAGGATCTGCTTCTTGAGAAGATGGCCCTTATGCAAGGTGGATTACTATCCGGTGCTGGTCCAGGGTCCTGATGCTCCTGGAGACATCATTGCCAAGCTTAAACAGGCAGATAAAAAAGGCTATGATGCCATCATTCTGGCAAGAGGCGGAGGATCTTTTGAAGATCTGTTCTGTTTCAATGATGAAGAGCTCGTAAATACGATCTACGGCATGGAAACGTTCATCGTGACCGGCATCGGCCATGAACAGGATTTTTCTCTCGCGGATTTTGCGGCTGATTTGAGGGCTGCAACACCGACTGCCGCCGTTGAACTGATCACTCCGGACATTCAGGATGTCATAGAACTTGTGGAAAACTATGAGGAAAGCCTAAAGACTTCACTTTATGAAAACTACGAGCGTAGAGTGATGGAATTCGATTATATATACAAAAGGCTGATCAATTACAGATCGCGCTTTGTCAATATCCAGAATCAGATCGATGCAATGATAGCGGCAATCGAAAAAGATATACGCTTCATGATCAGCAATGATCTGAATCTTATTGATCACAGCATGTCTACGATCGCGCTTAAACTCAATTACAGGCTCAATGAGGCCAAATTATCTTTCAAACGACTTAATACACTGCTCAAAGCATACAACTGCGAGAATGTATTGAAAAGGGGCTATACAATGGTCCTGCAGGATGACAAAGTCATCAAGAACAGAAATGATCTTAAGAATGAGGAATTTGAACTTAAGTTTCATGATGGAACTCTAAAGGCGATACCGAGGTGAAAATATGGCAAAGGAAATGAATTTTGAAAAACAGATGCAGAAACTGCAGGAGATCGTTGAGAAGCTTGAAAAAGGCGATGTGCAGCTTGATGAATCGCTGTCTCTTTATGAAGAAGGACTTAAGCTTTCTAAAGATCTAAAGAAACAGCTGACTGATTTTGAAAAGAAGATCGCTGAACTTAATGTAGAAGAGGCTGATGATGAATAGTTTTGAAAAACATATCGAGAACTATCTTGGAAATCTTAGACCATGCAAGATAACTGAAGCGATGGCCTATGCGCTTGAAGGCGGCAAAAGATTCAGACCGCGCATCATTTTCGCGATCGCTGAAGGCATGGGCATTCCTGAAGAGAAGACCTATGATGCTGCCATGGCTCTCGAGCTTATTCAGACCTATTCGCTTATTCACGATGATCTTCCGGCCATGGACAACGACGATATGCGAAGAGGCAAACCGTCTCTGCATAAAGCTTTCAGAGAAGATATCGCGATCCTTGCGGGTGATCAGCTTCTGACTGACAGTTTCAGGGTAGTATCTTCAAGCGCTCAGTACAGCGATCTATGCAAGGTAAACATCATAAAAGCCTTGAGTTCGTATGCGGGGATGGACGGCATGATCTATGGCCAGCTGCTTGATGTGACAGCTGATGCAGACCACATAGACAAGGATTCTCTTTTTGAGATCCAGGACAACAAGACTGGCGGCTTATTCAAGATCTCCTGCCTGATCCCGATGTATATAAAAGGTGAGGACAGAAAGGATTATTACATCCGACTTGGCTCACTGATCGGACAGATTTT
>CADCPE010000252.1 GCA_902803275.1 uncultured Erysipelotrichaceae bacterium | reverse complement strand
TGCATTTTCTTCTGGGTGATCAGATTCTGCCGATTCCTGTCTGCATCACTTTAGGTGCAATCGCTTCAGCTACCGCACCGGCAGCGACTCTCATGGTCGTCAAGCAGTATAAGGCCCATGGGCCGGTTACAGATCTGCTGCTTCCGATCGTAGCTTTGGATGATGCCGTCGGACTTGTCATCTTTGCGATCTCGCTGGGTGTTGCCCAGGCCTTAAACGGCGGCAATCTCAGCTTCATCTCGATCATCATCAATCCGCTTGTGGAGATCGTCTGTTCTATCGCATTAGGATCGATATTGGGCTGCTTGCTGACGCAGCTAGAGAAGATCTTCTTTTCCAACGACCATCGCATGGCCATGACGATCACTTTTGTTCTGCTGGCAATCGCCTTTTCAGCTCAGAAATATTCACTTGGCCAATTGAAGATCTCTTTCTCCAGTCTGCTGGTGTTGATGATGATGGGTACTGTCTTCTGCAATACCTCGGAATATGCAGAAGATCTCTTTGAGAAGACCGATCATTGGACGGCTCCTTTATATGTGGCGTTCTTCGTCATCAGCGGTGCAGAACTTGATCTCAAAGTCTTCAGCCAAGTAAGTTCATTGCTGATAGGTGCTGTTTATATAATCACACGCTGTCTGGGCAAATACTTCGGTTCATCCCTGCCGGCCAAGGCAATGAAACTGAATGAAAACATCGTTAAATATCTTGGTATAACCCTGTTTCCGCAGGCCGGTGTCGCCTTGGGAATGGTCAACAGTGCTCAGGTCTTGGGACCTGATAATGGTTCGCTTATCAGAAACGTAACCCTGCTCTCAGTGCTGATCTATGAGCTTGTCGGTCCATCACTTACCAGGATGGCACTGATCAGCGCCAAAGAGATACAACCGCTCAAAGAAAACTGACGGCCAGCATAAAACCGCTTTGCGTATCAACAAAGCGGTTTTTTTATCTGTACCAGATTAAATGATCATCTTTACAGATCCTTCACAAATAGGCTGATCATTCCTTTTTCAGAATGAATCTGTTTCCTCTTTGAATAAGATCCAGTATCCCCAGATACTCACTTTCTATTCTTCCAATCACATTAACTTTTTCATCCATTGGGAAATCCTGTTTTGTGATCTGTACTTCTCCGCAGTATCGTTTATAAAGGCTGTTATCGATAGTAATGGAGCCTCTGAACCTTTCGCTGCTGTTTCTGGCGGCTATCTGCAAGCCACTGCTTCTGCTGTATTCCCTTGATTCAAGGACCCTTACAAGGCCGCAGGGAGAATCCACCCGGTCGCTCAGGACTCGATCGAGAAGATATTCGTATTCAGGATCTATGCTTACCGGCAAAGTAATGATGTCTTCTTTGTTCAATAATTCGATTCTTTCAAGATCCTTATCATCTATTCCCGGTTCACTGAGATAGACCTGATCGACATTGTACTTCCTGATCATTTCCGCATAGTTTGCATACGCATTGGAAAAACGCTGTTTTTCCAGTGTCGGCAATCCCTCGAAAAGCGGTCCCCTTTTTATCTTTCCGGGAATGAACGAGAGGACTTCGATACCATTTTGTTTTAGGGCATCATTTACTTCAAGGAAATATTCCTCATCAAGACCCGTTTCTTTCCGCGGATAGAAATTATGCATGGCCATGATACTTCCATCCTTTTTGACTTCCAGCATTTCCTTCAAAGGCATGGTCGAGGCATTGAGCACTGTCTTATGGGCCTTTGCGATCTCCTTTATCTCATCCAATGAAAAACCGTAATCGATTCTCAAGGCTGAAAGATGAAGCTTTTTGGCAATAGCATCGACATCTGTACCCAGCATTTCAAGCGTCTTCTTTGAGATGTCGGCAATGATCCTGCAGTCTTTTTCATGAAGCCTGCTGCAAAGGCGCAGGATATCACTGCTGTAGTTCTCATCAAATTCCTCTTCAATGTGAAGCGAAAGAAAAACAGGCGCACCGTTTCCTATATCATCCAGTGAGACGCTGCCATTTCTTATCAGACTTAAATACACTGAATAGCCTAGCTGTCTGTTCATATCCGGTTTCTATCCATCTTTCTCTTTCAGCTTTTTATTCTCGAACGGATTATCAGACAGGCGGCTCCGATAGCCGCAAGAACAGCTCCGATAATGAAAAACACTATCATCCTGCTGTGAAGACGGTGGTAGAGACTTGTTGAACCATCCAGCACATGATAATACCCGAACATATTCAAGCCGCCGTACATCAGCGAGAGTACAGCAAGGACAATAACGGCGATTCCGGCTATCAGAAGCGTCTTTTTCATAATTAATCCCCCTATGCTTTATATAAGCTGCAGAAACGCTTATCTAATAATAATTATACAAAATGATCATATTCTCCCAGTGTATAAAAAATGCAGCTGTATCCTATAAACGGATCAGCTGCAGTTATCATTATCCCAGTATTGCGGCATCGTTGGTGAATTCTTCACCTGAGGCCTGTTCAAACTTCTCGAGCAGTTTTTCAACGGTGAGTTTTTTCTTCTCCTCACCTTTGATGTCAAGGATTATCTTGCCGTTGTTGAGCATCAGAAGTCTTGTACCGTGAGATATCGCATCTTTCATATTATGAGTGACCATGAAGGTCGTAAGGTGCGACTTCTCAACGATCTTATCCGTGACTTCCAGGACTTTGGCTGCCGTTTTAGGATCCAAAGCAGCGGTATGTTCGTCCAGAAGCAGCAGTTTAGGTGACTGCAGGGTCGCCATGATCAGTGTCAGGGCCTGTCTTTGGCCTCCTGACAACAGACCGACCTTGGTAGACAGACGATCCTCAAGTCCAAGATCAAATTCCTTGAGAAGCAGCTTGTATGTCTCTCTTTCTTCAGGCAGGATGCCCGGAGTGAGTCCTCTTCTTTGGCCTCTTCGATGAGCAAGAGCCAGATTCTCCTCGATCCACATGTCGGCAGCTGTGCCCATCATCGGATCCTGGAATACTCTGCCGATGTATACGGCTCTTTTGTATTCGGACAGCTTTGTGACATCGACGTTATCGATGAAGATCTTCCCTTCATCAACGAGCCACACGCCGGCTATCGCATTGAGCAGGGTCGATTTGCCGGCACCGTTAGAACCGATTACCGTTACGAATTCACCGTCTTCCAGGTTCAGATCAACTCCGTCCAAAGCCATCTTTTCATTGATCGTTCCGGGGTTGAAGGTCTTTTTGATATTTTCAATCCTGAGCATCGACTATTCCCCCTTCCTGAAATTCGGTATGGCCAGTGCCAGCATGACGATGATCGCTGTTGCGAGCTTGAGGTCGTTTGAATCGACTCTGAGCCATAATACGACGATCATGATCAGATAGTAGACGATTCCGCCGATGATGACAAACAGAAGTCTCACGGCAAAGTTTGTGCCTTTAGGGAAAATGACTTCCGCCAGCACTTCACCGATGATGATCGCAGCCAGACCGATAACGATCGCGCCGCGTCCCATATTGATATCAGAGAAGCCCTGATACTGAGCCATCAGTCCCCCTGCCAGGGCGACCAGTCCGTTGCCCAGGGCAAAGCCGATGACTTTCATGTTGTTGACATTGATGCCCTGAGCCAGAGCCATGTGATTGTTGTTGCCGGTAGCACGGATCGCTGAACCCTGTTCAGTTCCGAAATACCAGTACATCACCCCGATCAGCAAAGCCGCAAAGACCGCGCCGACAAGGATGGCTCCCGGGATATTGCGCATCGTGATGATGACATTGTTTTTGGTCGGGTTGCACGATACATTGGCCACCATCCCCATGATGTGCAGGTTTATCGAATACAGGGCAAACTGGACAAGTATGCCCGAGAGGATCGCGGGTATTTTGAGTTTGGTATGAATAAGTCCGGTGCAGCAGCCGACGATGATGCCCACAACAAAAGCTATGGCCATGGCGATCCAGGGATTGACACCTTTAGTTATCAGTACGACCGCTGTTGCTCCACCAGTGGCAAAAGAGCCATCTACCGTAAGGTCTGACTCTTTTAACACTCTGAAAGTTATGTATACTCCCAAAGCCATGAGGCCCCAGATGATACCCTGGGCTATGCCGCCGGGAATACGCGCTATAAGATTCTGTATAGTTATCATATGCCGTTAGTTTTCTATTGCAACGAATCCTTCAGGAATTTCAATTCCAAACAGTTCGCAGAGTTCTGCATTGTATTTCTTGACCGGTTCAGGGAAGTACTGAACAGGCATCTTGGTGATATCAGCTTCGCCTTTGAGAACTTTGATTGCCATCCTGCCTGTCTCGGCGCCGAGATCATAGTAGTTGATCGAAAGTGTGGCGATACCGCAGCTTGAGCAGACGCCCTCTTCACCGGCGATAGCCGGGATCTTCTTTTCAACGACGACATTGGCGATCGTTTCAGCACATGATGCTACAGCGTTGTCTGTAGGAAGGAACAATGCATCGACCTGCGAGCATACATCTTCGACGACCATCGCGATATCGTTTGAATCGGTAAATGATTTGTCTACGACTTTGATGCCGTTGTCTTCAAGATACTGCTTGACGACCTGGACCTGGTAAATGGAATTTGCTTCATTGGAACAGTAGATGATGCCTACGCTCTTGGCATCAGGCAATAGATCAAGGAACATCTGTGCCTGCTGATCAAGCGGAGCCAGATCGGAAGTGCCGGAAACGTTGCTGCCGACTACGCCATTGAAGTTCTCGATGCCCAGAGCTACGCCGTATTCAGTAACGGAAGTGCCCAGGATCGGAATATCACCGGTAGCCGATGAGGCAGCCTGAAGTGCCGGAGTGGCATTGGCCATGATCAGATCAACGCCATTGTTGACAAAACCGGAAACGATCGTCGCACAGCTTGGAATGTCACCTGATGCGTTCTTGATATCGATGTCCACATTGTCGCCAAACTCGGCCTTAAGCACATCTTCAAAGCCCTGCGTAGCGGCATCAAGAGCCGGATGCTGAACAAGCTGTACGACACCGACAGTGAATTTCTGAGTCTTGTCATCTTCGCTTGGCGTGCCGTTACCAGATCCGGAACAGCCCGCAGCAGTGAAGACGATAAGCAAAGCGAATAATACAGTCAATAATTTTTTCATACCAATCTTTCTCCTGAAAATAAAAAATGCGTCCCGACAAGGACGACTTCTTCGTGTTACCACCTTTTTTTACAGATACATTCCTGCATCTGCCTTATTGGCCGATCGGCCCAGTCTTTAACGGGACAGGCGGAATCCTCTACTTGGTTTCAAGGATTCAACTCAGTAATGTATTCTCGTATACTTTCACAATCATTTTCACCAGCCATGATCTCTCTAAAGTTACACTATACGATACTGTTTACTTCAAAGTTAATAACTGATTTCATTTTAATGAAAACGCTGTAAATAAGTCAAGTATTTTTTCAATTTATTTTCTGAAAATATTTTCATTATCTGTTCATGGCCTGAGAATCATAGAAAAGAGGCAGGAAATAGTAGCCCTGGTCTGCAAGCCCTTCAATGATCTCCGGCAAAGCTATCAGTGTGTTGTCGGAATAGTCATGCATCAGAACGACCAGCAGTTTTATGCCGTTGGTATTGTCCAATACGTTGTCCCTGAATTCCTGCGGACTTAAAACTCTTCCGCCGTCACCTGTTGCGGAGTTCCAGTCTACCCAGGCATAATGGATCTTTCTCAACTCTTCCACAATCGGTTCATATCTGCTTCCCGCTGTCGGACTTCCACCCGGGAATCTCATTACTTCCGTAGTATAGCCGTATCTGTCCTCAATGAATTTCCTGTTGTCCTCTATCTCGGAAATGAACCTTTCAACCGAAGAGTAGATACCTCCCTGTCCCAGCTGGTGGGAAGCGGTGTGATTACCCAACGTATGGCCTGAACCGATGACTCTTTTGTATACCTCATCATAGATCCATTCGTCTCTGAAACCTTCCTCTTCGCACTTCTTCAGATAGAAGAAAGTCGCCGGAACATCATATTCATCCAGGACATTGAGAAACTTGTAGGACATCCTGTAGGGACCGTCATCAAATGTAAGATAAGCGATCTTTTTGTCTGTTTGTCCGTTCACGACTCTGTTTTCAAATTCCTTTGCCAGCTCAAAGAACTGATCATGATAGGCTTTTACAGAACTGCCGTAATTCATGATCTCTTCCTTTTCCGCAAGCAGTTCATCTCTTTTCTCAGTAAGCTCTTCAAGTTTTTTCTCTTCGCTGATTATAAGATCACTGGTGTATATCGTTTCAAATTCGAACTGTCTGGTCTTATTGTACATAGTAAAAATGGTGTATGCCGATACACCGATAAAGATCAGAAGCAGAACAGCGAATACTATTCTAATTCCTTTTGAAGCTGAGCTACTCTTCGTTTCCATATCTCCAGAATCTTCAGATCAACACTTTCTCTTAAAGAAGAAAGTTCCTCATCAAGTTCCCTGTATTCCTTTTCGGTCTGTGCTTCTTCTAGACGCACTTCAGCAAGGCGATCAGCTGCCGCCTGATTTTCCTTAAAAGCTTTTGCATAGTCGACATAAAACCCGTAGGCTACAGCGCCTAAAACGATGGCTAAAATAATCTCCAGGATAATCGTCTTTCTGAGCATATGATCTTTTAAACTTCCTTAAACTTTATTATATACTCATTTTGATGATAAAATTTATTAAGTTGATAGGAGATTTTCAAGATGGGTATTGAAGAGAGAATTATTGAGGCAATAAACAGAGTTCTAAAGGATAAACTGGCTTTTACGGCAGAAGAAGGCATGATCATGCTGGAGATACCGAAGGACAACAGGAACGGCGACTATTCCACCAACATCGCCATGCGTCTGACAAAGCTGCTTCAGAAGAAGCCTCAGGAGATAGCCGGCATCATCAAGGATGCCCTTATGGAGAAACTGGATATCATCGAAAAGATCGAGATCGCCGGACCGGGCTTTATCAACTTCTGGCTGAAGAAGGAATCCATGGCCAATATCATCAATACCATCATCGATATGAAGGATGATTACGGAAGCTCAGATACCGGCAAAGGAAAGAAATATCTTGAAGAATATGTCTCCGCCAATCCTACCGGACCGCTTCACTGCGGTCATGCCAGAGGAGCGGCCTGGGGCGATTCCGTTGCCCGCATCATGAACAAGGCTGGTTTTGCCGTTTCAAGAGAATACTACATCAACGATGCCGGTGCGCAGATCCTCAATCTGGGAAGATCTCTTCTTGCCAGATACAGAGAACTGTTCGGCCTTGATTTCACGCTTCCGGAAGACGGCTACCACGGACCGGATGTGATAGAGATCGCCAGAGCGATCAAGGAAAAAGACGGCGACAGATATCTGAACAT
>CADCPE010000251.1 GCA_902803275.1 uncultured Erysipelotrichaceae bacterium | reverse complement strand
TAGATGTTTACGCACATTGCCGGAGCCAGGACCGATCCTCCGCCGTCATTGCCTATTCCCAGGTCGTTGATGCCCGCAAAGACGTTGATCGCCGTCCCTGAAGAAGATCCGGACATATAGCGCCCACTGATCGGATTGATCAGATCGGTATCCACGGCTCTGCCCGCCAGCGTCGATTTCTTGTCTATCGTGTGCAGGACAAATCCTGTCCTTTCCAGTTTTTTCATCAGCGTGTTGGGAATGGAAGATATGTTTTTGATGCCGGTGTAGATGCCTTTGTCGCCGCACTCAAAACATTTCACGATCGAATGATAGGGATCGAGCTTTGCGAGTCTGTGTTTATCCTGATTATTCATCTTTCCATCCGTTTCTGATCGTTTCGCCCTGGGCATTGAACAGCCCCAGGATCTGCGGATCGCCGCTTTGTATGCCGGAAACTACCGCCACATGGCTCCTGGTCGTGAAGATCTGGGTGCGGTATGCCATGATCGCGCAGTCGCCGACTTCACATTCGCCTTTTATTTCATAATGGTAGTCGATCGATTCCTCGCTTGGCGCAGCGACCCTGTATTCCCTGGCTTCCTTCAGGCTTTTGCCGACCAGGACGTTTTCCATATGGGAACGGCGATAATGACCACCACCATAGCAGAAGGCTCTTCCTTCATAATTGTGGGAGATCTCGGAAACATAGACATAGGCTGGGATCTCCGGCTGATCGCTGTATCTGTGTAACGGTGTCGTACCGCTCAATCCGTGTCCCGGTTCCCCGCTTGTACCGTGCAGCTTGCTGATCAGAGGCAAAGATGCGAAACAAGTCGCGCTTGGTATGTTGATGTTGAGATCTTCAAGTTTTCTGTTTCTGGCAAACTCGATCGCCCGATCAAGAGCCTTCATGTTATCGGTCGGAAGGATCTTTTTCTCTTTCTCGTCATACAAAAGGGCCGGAAAGACAGTAAAGCCTCCAAGCTTTACGTTGTCCAGTGTTTCTATGAACTGATACAGATCTTCCAGCTCGCTGCTTCTGAAACCGCCTTCCTGTCCTGAATACAGCTGCGAATCTTCATCGCTCAGCCGGATGAGCAGCTTCTGAACGATATTGATTTTTGCGGCACAGTCATCGATCTCTTTTATGATCTCGCGTGAGTATACCGTTACATAATCGACTTTCGCTGAAAGGATCTTTTTCATCGCGGCCTTCGGGATCTGTACCAGATGTCCGACATTGGAAATGTGGATGCCGTTTTCGATCATGACCAGAGCTTCCTTATAGTCGACAGCTACGGCTCCTTTGAATCCGATCTCCAGAAGCTTTGAAGCGATCAGAGGATTGCGGCCGATCTGTTTCAGCATAAAATACAGATCGATACCGTAGCGGTCTGCTTCCTTCTTCATGATCCTGGCGTTTTGTGTTATCGCATCAAGATCGAGGATATATGTGTCCGGCAGGATTTCTCCTTTTTCGTGCAGATCAAAAGCACACTCAATGAGTTTGGGATTTCTCTTTACGGTCTTTTCCAGAAACATAACATTTACTCCCGTCTAATCAGAGTCTATATCTGAGGATTGTTGACGATCCGCGCCGGATTGTCTTTTAAGAATTTTTCGATCACCGCTTCCCTGATGCCGTATTCTCTCATCAAAGGAACGACGCTTCCCATGACGGCCAGATATCCCTTGCCGCCGAAAGTCGTGAAGTAGGTGTGTCTTGATACATCGTTGGAAACGACCAGATGATCTTCGTATCCCGCCTCTACAAGCCTGAGGGCATTCATCGCTCTTGTCTCATCCGGCATATATGCGGACTTGCCGCAGGTATCAAAAGCGATATTGACGCCGTATTCAAGCAGTGAAAGATGATATTCATGATCATCGATCAGATCCTGATGACCGATGATGATCTTGTCGGGATCGACTCCCATGTTTATCAGGGTCTTTATCGTCTCGATCGCATTAGGCCTGCCGGTGTGAGTCGATACCGCAAAGCCGGTCTTCTTGCTGGCAATGGCTGCTGCTTCAAGGATCTTCTTTTCGTTTCCGATGAAACTGTTTGGACTCGAAGCGATCTCGGCAATGATCCCGGCTTTGATATCTGTGCCATCGATCCCTTGAGTCAATTCTTTTATATAAACCTCGGCTATATCTTCT
>CADCPE010000250.1 GCA_902803275.1 uncultured Erysipelotrichaceae bacterium | reverse complement strand
GCGATCGCCGTCTTTCGTATATGTCTCATATTTGTATTTGAACAGGGACGGATTGGCATTGCGGAAGCGGTAGATCGACTGCTTGATGTCACCGACCATGTAGATATTGTCATGAGCGATCCTGTTGATGAATTCTTCCTGCAGATCATTTGTATCCTGATACTCGTCGATGAGTATCTCGTCAAAGCTCTCAGAGATCTCTTTCCTGATCTCTTCATTGCCATTTACCAGATCTATAGCCATCCTGAAGATGTCGGAAAAAGAATACAGATTGTTTTCTTTCTTGAAGACATCGACTCTGTCTTTCAACTCCTGAGCCAGACTTAAAAGGCACAGCGAATTCTCCCTTGTATCCAGCAGTTCCTGTTTAAGTTCCTCCCCACTTAAAAGAGTCATCTCCTTGAGTCTGCCGAGCTGCTTCTTGATGCTGGAATTAAGAGCTTTTGCCTTATCAGATGAACCTCTTGGCAGTGATTTTCCGCTCGCTTCAAAGATCGTGGCACTTTCCTTTATTTCGCTGTAGGTATTGCTTGCGTATAAAGGCGCTTCATTCACAAACATCTTATCCGTATCTATATCCTCATCGCTCAAGGCGATCATCTCCGTGCGCATCTTGCTGATAAGAGACCTCAGAACTTCGACATATCTCTGCAGCACTTCATTTATTGCCTCGTCACTGTAAAAGGCATTAACGTAATCATCCGCATATCCTTGCCGGTCATAGATCCTGTCAAGACCGTTATGGATATCCAATACCGCATCTTTCAGGTTATCGTCTTTTTTAATACAGAAATCGCTTACCAGTTTTATGAAGGCAGGATCATTGCTTCTGTACTTTTCCAGGAAGATCTCATTAAGGATGTCGTCCGTTTCCTTGTTCAGGATGTTGTTGTCGATTATGGAAACGTTTCTGTCTATATTGAAAACATAATGGTACTTTTTAACCAGCGATTGAGCATAGGCATCAAAAGTCATGATATATGCACTGTCGATCTTGTTTATCTGTATGGCCTTCTCTGCTTCGCTTTCAAACAGTCCGCTCTTATCTGAAGTGATCGCATCTCTGATCCTTTTCTTCATTTCAGCGGCCGCCTTGTTGGTAAAAGTCAAAACCAAAAGCCTGTCGATATCGATCTTTCTTTCACCGACGTGTCTGTATACTCTTTGAGAGAGAACTGCCGTCTTGCCGCTGCCCGCACCGGCAGAAACAAGGATGTTATGTCCATATCTGCTGATGGCCTTAAGCTGTTCATCAGTCCATGTCACTGCCATTTTCCTGGGCTCCTTTGCTTATTATGTCTAGATCTTCACTGCTCTTGAAGCAGATGTCCCCGTACGGACAATACCTGCAGGAAACATTTTCGCCGTTGATCTGTTTAGGATTGATCCTGAAGTTTCCCTTCATTATCTCGTGTCCGGCCATTCTGATCTTTTCATCTACAAGTTCGATCTTCTCTTTGATTTCTTCGTCGCTCATCGTCTTGGATCTTGCGAAAAGACTGCCGTTATTGTTTTTCTTTAGGCTCTTATAAATGGAACTGGATAGTCCGTCATTGAGATTTGGATCCGTCACTTCAAGTCTGTCTGTATCGTCGCTGCTGAAACCGTCCAGCTTCATCGATTCCATTTTCTGCATAGCCAGTGATCTGTCTTTATCGTACCTGTTTGAATTGTTTATGATGTGCTGCAGATATAGGCCGCCGAAAAGTATCTTCTTATCCTTGAAAGGATTCTGTTTAGACAGAAGGTACATATACGAAGGAAGCTGCAGAGACAGACCGTATTCCATGATGCTCCTGTCTATATCGGAAGAACTTCCGGTCTTATAATCCACAACATTTGCCACCACAGAGTCTTCACCTTCCCTGTACATGACCTTGTCGATCTTTCCGGTAAATCTGATGTTCTCTTCTACATCGATATTGAATCCCTGTTCACACAGCTGCTTATCCAGCAGGGTCGCTTCCTTCTGATCATTGATGATCTGAAGATCCTGCTTCAGTTCTTCTTTTATCTTTTCAGCAAAAAACTCCTCCGCTTCATCAACAAACAGTTTCTCTTTATCCTTGAGTTTGCTTTCTTCGGCTTCATAGGCTTTCCTAAAGGAAGCATCAAAATCAAAAGCCTTATCCGTATACATATCCTGCAGGACCTCATGACAGATGCTTCCGATCCGGGTATTGAAATTGTCCGAACTGTCAGAAAGCTTCAGGATCCTGTCAAGGTAATACCTGAAGTAGCAAAGATAGAAAGTGTTCATTGATGTATAGGCAAGGCTTACTTTGCCCAGATCCTTGACCTGTTCACCAGTAAGGCCGCTGAATTTATTCGAATACGAGAGGTAGTCGTTCCTGTCGTAATTCCTGTACATCAGAGAATAGTCCGAATCTCTGGTGCCGTATTTCTGATACTTGTCCTGCATGTAGGCATACTTGAGCCTGCTGACGCCTTCACTGCGGCTGTAGTCCCTGACCGTCTTCCTGACTTCTTCTATATTCTGCTTTGCGAAAAGATTGTTTGGATTGTATTTCTTGAATGGGCTTCTTTCACAATACGAAAGATAAAGATTATCGATATCAGACAGATATCCTCTTGTATTTTTCTTTATCAGTTCGTTTTCTTCCTCTACACCGGAAAGCTTCAAAAGACCGCGCAGCTTGTCGGTTATGTATTCCGTATCTTTTTTCAATACCGGTATCTGATCATTGAACCCGATCAGGAAAACGTGATCTTTCCTTTCAAACGGCGTAAACATTTCTGCACATTTCACGCCGTTCCTGTAACTTCCATCTGACACGCTCGTGTTTTTAAGATCATCAATGACAAAGTCCTTTACCTCTCTGAGATCGTATTCAGCATATCTGTTGATGATGTTTACCAGTTTTTTGATCAGCGGGCCGTCATCTTCCATCAGCCTTTCATAGATCTCCTCTTTGTTTAAGGAATCGATCATATCGAGGAACTTTCTGGCAAGCGCTGTTCCGATCAGCTTGTCGCTGCTTTCGGTGATGATCTTGAAATCATAGTAGGTATTGTAGCGTTTGAAATATGATTCATATTCTCCTGTTGCCCCCAGGATATGGATATCGTTGATATCAGCACCGTCCTTCAGCAGATCAAAAATGGAATTGTAGAGATGTTCTACCTCTTCCTCGATCGATTCATATACATTTAAAGTATAGATCCTGTCTTTTTCTTCAAAAGGGATCACTTCGCCATTGATGAGGTCACGATCAAACCTGTTTAGTTCACCATATCCTGCAACTATCACCTTTTTATCCGAGAGGAAGTTATTAAACAGCCTGTTGTATATGAGCAGGCCCTGGCTGTCAAGTTCTTTCTTATATTCGACAAGTCTGTTGAGTTTTTCGTTTTTGTAATCCCTGTCTTCGACATAGTACAGATTGTTCATGATCTCTCTGGCATTATCTACACTTAGACCATATCTGTCCTTAAGGTATTTGATCGCACGGATATCGTAATCAAAAAACAGATTCCTTCTGTATTCATTAAGATCCATGAACTTGATGTCTGTTATCTTCTTCTGACTGGACAGTGCTTTCAGGACGCTGTTTTTGTATGTCGAAGGGCTCAACATCAAAATATGGTCATATTGATCATTGCCGATCAGTTCACTTAACTGGCTGTTTGTTTTGACGCTTTCAGACATATTGTTTCATCCCTTTAATTCATCTTGAAAATGATCTGTCACACTTTTATTCATTCTCTATCGTTGTATCAAGATATCATTATTATACTTTTATCAATCATGACCGGTAAACATAAAAAATGTTGCTTACGATCTTATTGAAATATCTCCCAAGAAAAAAGCGGCAGGCAATATGCGCATACCGCTGGCATGATATTCTATATTATCTATGAAGGCCGCTTTTAGTAACCGGAAGCGTAATTGAATATATCGATACTCTTTGGCGGCTGATTGCCGATCTGATAGGTGACTATCTGTTCAGATCTCTCATCCAGGACCTTTTCAACTTTGACGATGCTTCCTGAAAACAGCGAATAGTTGTTATAGTTGCCGTTGAGTACAAGGCCGTTGTCGTTGGAGAAGAAATATCTGCTCGCATAATCGGAATCGATGACAAACTCGATAACACTGCCGTCATAAGTGTGGTAGCATCCTGTATAGTCGGTATCTTCATCAGCCTTTTCTTCACCTTTAACCAAAGGCAATACGATCCCCGAATCCAGAGTAAAATAGAATCTGTCTCCTATCTCCCCATAGTAGGAACCCAAGGCTACAGCGATAAAACCGTCCTCGTCATACAGGAAGCCTGTTTCTTTATCTACATAGCATTTATAGTTAAGGAACTGATACTGTCTAGAATCAACGACCGTCGTCATACGGTAATCCATGTATGTCTTGGCTGTATTTGCGGAACAGACACTCAGCTCTTCGGTTTTATACTCCTTCTGATAGTCATACAGTGCATCCAGATCAAAGTCATATCCTTTTTCTTCATTGTTGTCATTGTTAATATAGGTAAAACCGGATATTACCATAAATAAAGCGATCATGAATGCACAAAAAACTGTTTTTTTCATATTTGGCATCATAAATATATCTTAATTTACTTCTTTTTACAATAAATCGAAGATATTTTATTGACATTAAAGACAATATTAAAGTAGAATAAATAAGCACCTGAAAAAAGGATGTGCATATATGTTACGGGCCTGTAGCTCAGGTGGTTAGAGCGCGCCCCTGATAAGGGCGAGGTCGCAAGTTCAAGTCTTATCAGGCCCACCATTGGGGAATTAGCTCAGTTGGGAGAGCACCTGCTTTGCAAGCAGGGGGTCAGGGGTTCGAATCCCCTATTCTCCACCATGTCAGTAATTTATTGAAAAAGTGCCGATAAAATGGCACTTTTTCTTTGTTTTTTCTTCGTTGTGGTTGATGATTCTAACCACAATTTTTTATAATAAATGTGGTTAAAAATTGTGGTTGAAAGATAATCTATGGAAATATGCCCAAGAACGAACTTTAAACATGCGAAACCAGTTACGAATTCCACTATTCGGGAAAGATGTTAACACAAAAAACAGGCAGTATTGCCTGTTTTCGTCCGTAATATTAGCTGTTTTCTCCAACAAAATACCCTGTCTATGACAGGGTTAAGTAATTGAATCAAGTTTATTTGTATACAGTTTCTGTTTCAATAAAAAACGATCAATTATTTATAATGTTATATCCATGTTTTGTTTATATATTCGATTGCCTTTTGCAGGTCGTCACCTGTCTGATCAGTAAACGCTGTTTTAAACTTGCAGTCTGTCTCCCAGCCGTCTATCAAAGCCTGAATGCAGTATTCTTTGTCTTTTCCAAGAGCCTTCATCTGAGCCATCATTGCCGTCAATAAAGCGTATCCGGCTATCTTGACTCTTCCGCCGCTCACTTCGTTAAGACTGTCCAATGACAATTCTTTTTCTAACATCTCATCTAATCTGCTTGTCTTTTTTACATCTGTCATAAAATATATCTCCTTTATTTCACTCAATAATTTATACGCTATTTATGTTTCCTTTGGCACAAAACACCTTCAAACAGATCCGATTTCTTTACGTTCAGTATGTACAGTCTTCTTCTTTCCGGTTTTCCAGTGCTTTCAGCATATTCGTAGCAATTGCCTTTATAGTATATGATCCCTTTTCAAGAATATCGTGATTTATTAAAGATACACATTTTTTTAGCTCACTTTAATAATTGACATTTATATTGTACCTGATAATAAGTTATCTAATCTATCTGCTTTCCTGTTACGTCAAAACTGTATGATTTTCCGTAATCCTGGAATGACCAGACGCGCACCGTCTTCTTTGCGCTGTTGTATATGG
>CADCPE010000249.1 GCA_902803275.1 uncultured Erysipelotrichaceae bacterium | reverse complement strand
TTAAGCCCTTCTTCATTCAGTCTGGTCCTGACATATGAATTGAAATTCCTGTAGTCATATGAGTTGAGAGTGATCAGCTGAGCATTGTCGTTGATCGTTTTGAAGGATTTAAGTCGACTGTTGAAATTGTTCTCATATGTATAGAAGATCAGATCGGTTTCATAGATCGGATTTTTCACATAGTCATAGACTGCTTCCAGCTTTCTGTCATCGACCTTCTTGATCAGAAAATCGGGTTCTTCAACAAGCACGAGACTGCCGGAAGAAAAAAGTGAATTTCCAAGACACGAATCAACAAGCGCATCATAGGAAAAATCCTTGTCGCGGCCGTCAAATCTGATCGGATCATTTCCGTTTGCCTTTATTATTTCGTTTATCCTGTCTCTGATAAAACACTCTTCCTCACCGGTAATTATGTAGATCATTTCTTATTAATTATAACAAAATCATTATGACCGGTTTTTATAAAATCCAGCAGTCTGGAAAAATATATATCGACATTCCCGCTGTTCTTTGTGATAAAGTATCTGACCAAATAGCTGTTTAGAGTTTCGATCGTTTCATCGCTTGGATGATCATACTTTCCGTTTGTTGAAATGATCGCATATTCAGGAAGGATATTGCCGATCAGATAAGGGCTTGTACCGGTATAGGAACCATGATGGGAGACTTTAAGAAAATCGATTTTAAGCGGTCCGTATCTCTCGTATATCCTGTTTTCCACTTTCTTGGAAAGGTCTCCGGTGAAAAGAAAATCATAATCATCGATCTTTATATGATAGACAAGAGAATTGTCATTATCTTCCTCATACTTGCCCAGATCAAGATGATGATAGTTTATGTTTCTGAAACTGAAATCCTTTCCGGTTAAGATGATCTGTTCTATTTTAAAATCCTCCATGAGATTGTCGATATTGCCGTTATGATCTTCATCATCGTGACTGATGATCAGGTAATCTATTTTATAGATACCCTTTGAAAAAAGTGTTTTTCTCAATTTGTGATAGTTGAACTTTGAACCGGTATCGATAAGTACGCAATTCCCGGAAAAAGGATATCTTATCAAAGCCGAATCACCCTGCCCCACATCGATGAAACAGACGTTCATGAGCGGCTGATTCAAGGGACTAATTATCAGCACACAAAGAAGCGCCATCTGAAGAAATCTGTTGAAAGTGAATATCCTGTTCAGAAACAGGAATAAAGCGATACTGATCAAGGAAACCGATCCTCTTATGGGAATGGATAAACCGCAAATCGCTGAATATGCTCTGATCAGAAAAAGATATATGTTCTGAAGATAAGGCAAGAGAATCGTTATCATGCTTAAGATATAGAAAAGGATCTTTATCTTGATCAGAAAACTGAAAAAGAGCGTTTCAATCAGATCGATTTCTTTGAAGAACAAGGATTCTATCAACAGAAGATAGATCGAAAAGTCATATTTTCTCGCAAACATCCTGATAAAGGAAAACAGAACAGGCAGCAGGATCGAATAATTATAAATAAGTGAAAAGTTGTATATGCAGATAAAAAGGATCTTGCATGTCAGGATGACTGTTTTATCCTTTTTTGAAAAAAGACAGTCAATAAGCAATAGCAGGAATTTGGCTTCAAAAGAAAACAGAAGCGATATCAGAATGAGCGCAATAATACAGCATGTGGGATTCTTTTTTCTCAGATAGTCAAGAAAGTAATATGAGTAAAGACCATAGCCGATGTTGAAGTTGAGACTTTCATCGTCGATGTACTGGTTATAAAGGATCTTCAAGGCCGCTGCGGATGCCGGTTCAGAGAGATTGTTCAGCTGTTTTTCTATAAGCATTCTGGGAATAAAGGAACATTCTAAAGAATGATCAGATCCTGTAAACATGATGTTTTTCTTCAGCAGGGAGATATCGGTGCATTTCTCAAATCCGGAACAGCTGATGATATCTCCTTTGCTTAGTGTTCTATCGGTATATAAAGCGACTTTATAGAAAAGCTTATCGACTATATAGTAGTTGTAGTTTCTGAATTCAACGATTCCGTATGGCACAAAATCGCTGATAAGCTTAAAAAACAGCAAAGCCGATCCCAGAAGGACCAGATAAAGAAGTGTTTCTTTATAAGTAAAAGACAGAAGGAAAAAAGCAATCAGCAGATAGATGCAGATATTATGAAAATAAAGTGACAGGCATAACGCGATTGTCACTCTAAAGACAGATATATTCTTTGATCCTGCTGAATTTGCCATTGCCTATTCCTTTAACGTTTTTCAGCTCTTCAAGATTGTTGAATGAACCGTAGGTTTTGCGATAATCGATGATCCTTTGTGCGATTCCCGGGCCGATACCAGGCAATCTGATCAGCTCATCTAAATCGGCTGTATTGATCGAGATAAGATCGTTTCTGGTTTTTCCCACAACGATGACCTGATAATTATGCAGTATCGAATTCAGAGAATACTGTGAGGTATCTGCATCCTTTGTCAGCCCTGCTTTCAAAAACAGATCCTGCAGTGAAGAACCGAGTTTAAGTTCATATATTCCGGGTCTTTCTACCTCACCTTTTATCTCGACTTTAATGAATCTGTCTTCGTTAAGATCTTCACTTTCGATATTTATGCTGTTTATAAAGACGACAGTCAGTGCAATGAATATTATTATCAGTCTCCTATACATGTTTTAGGGATCTTTCGCTGGTTGCCGGGGATGATATCGAATGTGTTGACTCTGGAATTGGTAAAAGTAATATCGCAATAGCCGATATCGGCATTAAGTTCAAAAGATGCTTCATCGATAAAATATCCTTTAGGAGCTTCCAGTTCTTCAAGCTTCAGTCCTGCTGAATAAGGAAGATCTTCGATCAAAAATGAACCTTCGGCAACAGTCGTTTCTCTATCTATTCTCGATGGATCTATCTGTGTATCGTTGCTCAGGTAATAGCAATACTTTCCATAAGGAACCCCTTCTTCGATATACTGATCAGCTGTGAATTCTCTGACATGGTAATCGTTCGTATCCTCGTATCTGTAGATGAGATATCTGTATTCGTCTTCTTTAAAAATATTCAGTGCTCCGGTTTTGAAGATATACTGTTTTTCTTCACCTTTTTCACGGTATTTAAGGCTGAATAAGGCACCGTTAAGAGCGATCGTTCTATCAGGGTTATTCTTGATGAGCTTGAGCGTATAGGAACGGCTCTCATTGATAAAATGAAGTTTTTCGAGATACGAATCATCTGAAGTATCAACGATCCTGCACGGCTTGTCTGCATACGTGTAGCCTTTTTCAGGCTCGGATTCGCAGAAATAATACCTGCTTTCATGTTTTAGACCGTTTAAGGTATTCTCGGATTCATATGCAGATTCAACGGTCTTGATCTTTTCCACATTCACTGCAGCAAAACCTTCATCGATATCATCGGTGACATATACCCTTCCTTCATTGCTGACGTTATCATTGTATCTGAGCACAAATGGAAAATACCCCAGTTCATCAGTCAAGATGATCCCGTCATTGATGTAAACTGAATATCTTTCTGAAACATCCAGAGAGAGATGATTGCGATCATATGTGCCAATGTTTTCTGTAAGCATCTCATAAAGATCTATCTGCGATCCTGACTTGAGAAAATAGAGAATATCTTCTGCTTCAGGATCTATTCTGTACAAGGTAAACTGTGCTCCCTGGATCGGATTGCCATCCGGATCGGTTTTGCTGTAAGTGAGTGAAAGATCATCTTCCAGTACTTTGATATTGATAAGTATGCTGTTTAAGCTCTCATGTTCTCCTTCAAAGGAATAAATATCCTGTGAGTTTTCTGAAACATAGGAAAATGCTCCTTCCGGGACTGAGTTTTTGGGCTCGAGTCTTATCTGCAGGATATCTGATGAATATTCGCTCACTGCAAATGTAATACCTTCTTCATCAGCTTTAATGATTGTGACATCGGAAGTTATATCGTATTTATCAAGATCAGGAACAGCCACCCTTCGCTTTGTTCCTGCGTAGACTTCTTCGTTGATGATATCAGGTTCGTTTTCGGCCTGTTCCAGTATCTCAAGAACTTCCTGCTTAAGATAGTCTGAAGCACCCTTGCCGTCAAAAGTGAACTGCTGATCAAAGAGTTCTTCCCAGATCATCAGCTGGATCGTAATAAACGCATCATCGCTTTTGCCCAACTGTTCATATGCACAATAAAGATCGTAAAGCTTTTTGTTGTTTTCGGCGACTTTGTAGTAGATATTGGAAGCCGGTTTATAGTTTACGTAAGGTTCCAGACAGAATGCGTCTTCTCCGGTGACAGTGTTTTTCAGTCTTACGACCTTGATCTGATCTGACTGATCGCAATGCTGCAGAAGAATCGCGATCCTGAAGACGCTCATGTCTTCAGGATCTGCTTCAGCTTTAAGCTGATAAGGAAGGATAAGCAAAGTCAATACTGACAGGATAGTGAATATTTTTTTCATAATTTCAGCCCTCTATACTTTATGAGCCGAAAAATTACTTTTTCCTAAATAATTTTGATGATGATCTGTTTGTTATCGTCATCAGAGTAGATATAAACAGGATATTCACCTTCATCATTTGGATTAAGCAATGAGTAATCGATCGATATCCTCTTATTGGTATCTATATTGCTTTGAATGGAGTTTATAATGACGGAAATATCAGTTCCTTTTTCAAATGAAAGTGAACTGTTCAGAAGATTGAAATACTCTGCTTCATACTCAAAAGAATTATTTATCCCTTCAGATGAATGGTAAGATGCTTCCTGTATCTGACTATCGTTATTTCCTTCAGAAATACTGTTTACATATACTTCCCTGATTATGTATTCGGTTATTATTTCTTTTTCTTTCTCTTTTATCGTATAGGGATAGCTGAATCTCTCGCTATTAAGAGAGATCAGGATGTTTTCATCTGTAAAGCTGTATTTAAACTGGTATTCATTATTTGAAAGAATGCTGAAAAACTCATCGAATTCAAATGAATCGATGTCTTCTATCTCCAGTTTCTTTTTGCGGTATATCAGCGGTTTTGAAGTGATAGATAGGATATATGTCTTCTTTTCATCCACACTGTTTTTCAGATATCGGTAGGATAAAACAATAAAGACAGATAAAACAAAAATAATGATAATGAATTTTTTCATAAAAAAATGAGCAGGTCCTCCTACTCATTATTAGACGAATTATATGTAAATTCCTTAACTGATCTTCAGAATCTTGACATCATACGGTGAATCTACTGTAACAGTACATACATCGTTTACCTTATGATCCATGATGGCTTCCGCAAGCGGAGTCACATTTGACAGCAGACCGTTAAGCGGGTCTGCTTCAACAGAACCGACGATCTTGTATGTAAGCTTGTTCATGGTGTCAAGTTCCTGAATCTCTACTGTAGAACCGATCCTGACAAAGCTGGATCTTCTCTTGTCATTAGAAATGATCTCGGCATTCTTGATCTGATGCTCAAGTTCCTTGATCCTGGCCTCAACCTTGGCCTGATGATCTCTGGCGGCATCATAATCGGCATTTTCTGAAAGGTCACCCTGAGCACGGGCAGCCTTGAGTTCTTCGATGACTTCTTCTCTTGTTACATGTATAAGAGTTTCCAGCTCTTTTTTAAGGTCGTTCAAACCTTCTTCGGTCACATAAAATTTCTCTTCCATAATGTCCTCCAACTCAAATATTATATATCATTTTGCCTAGATTATACTATTTATCTTGGTCTTAAGCAGGTCGATAGCCACAACGTTGGATTTGCCCTGAGGAATGATGATGTCTGCATATTGCTTGGTCGGCTCAATAAACTGATCATGCATCGGTTTTACTGTAGTCAGATACTGATCGATGATCGAATCGACAGTACGGCCTCTTTCCTTGACATCCCTTTTAAGTCTTCTGATAAATCTTACATCTGCCGGTGTATCGACGAAGATCTTGATATCTTCAAGTTCTCTGATCTGTGGTGTGTACAAGGCAAAAAGGCCTTCAATGATCAGAACATCACTTGGGTGCATAATCTCGGTAACATCTGAACGGTTATGCACAGTATAATCATAAGTCGGCTTCTCAATGGATTTGCCCTCTATCAGCATGTTTATATGTTCAAGCAT
>CADCPE010000248.1 GCA_902803275.1 uncultured Erysipelotrichaceae bacterium | reverse complement strand
GGTCATACCGGCAATGTCTGAAGAAAAGACGATCGTGACTAACGGCATGTCCTATTCCAAAAGAGATTCTGGCATCGCCAACAGCGCGATCTTGATACAGATATTCAAAGAAGAATTTGATGACGGATATGATTATCTTCATAGGATCGAAGATGAGGCTTATGCCTATTCTGATTCGTATAAGGCTCTTTCTCAGAATATTAAAGATTTCATGAATGGTGATCTTCATGAACTGATTTTTGAATCGACATATCCTTTGGGAACAGTTCTTTATGATTTCAATTCATTCTTCAGCAAAGAAGATCTTAGAATAATGAAGGAGGCTTTCACTGATTTTGACAGGAAGATCCCCGGTTTTATCGATAAGGGAATAATTGTCGGACCTGAGACGAGATCTTCGTGTCCAATCAGGATAAAAAGAAACGAAGAACTTGTATCAGTCAACACGCCTAATCTGTATCCGATGGGTGAGGGTGCCGGATATGGGGGAGGCATAATGTCGTGTGCCTTGGATGGAATAAGGATCGCCAATAGACTAATAGAAAAATATGAATAGATACCAGAAAGAAGACAAGACTTCCTACAGTCTGGGCATGTCCCTGACGATCGAAGCTTTAAAACACAGAAGCGAATATGTTGAAAAAGTCATTCTCAGTGACAAAGCCTTAAAGAATGAACAGTTTTCCTATCTTCTGTCGCTGTGCAGAAAAAACGGTATCGAACCGGTTTATGATGACAAGCTGATCGAAAAACTCTCGGTAAAGGAGAACTGCTACTGTATCGGGATCTTCAGAAAATTCCATACTGCTTTGAAGGATGATGATCACATAGTCCTGTACGGATTCAGCGATTTCGGAGAACTGGGAACTGTATTAAGATCGGCCGTTTCCTTTGATTTCAAGGATATCGCTTTGATCGACTGCGATATCGACTATTTCGATCCGCGCTGCATCCGTTCATCCATGGGTTCGATTTTTCATACGAACATCGTCAGTTTTGACAGTTTTGCCGAGTATTCGATAAGATATCCGAAACAGAATATATATTCATTTGTATCCAAGAGCGACAAGGAACTAAGCGACATGAAGCTTGTCAGTCCTTATTCACTGCTTATAAGCCAGGACTATCATGCCCTGGATGGCATGTTCAATGATCAGTATATGATAAGACATAAAAACGACAGGGACATCTCCCTGTCGGTGAGATCTTCGATAATCCTGTCAGTCGCCTATCATCTGAAACGGAGCCTGTAGCCGCATCTTTCACACAGCTTCGATATAAGCTTATGATTTCTGAATGATTCTACATAGTCAAGATATTCTTTTGATTCAAGAATATCTTTTAATTTGTCCTTCTTAAGATTTCCTATCCGGTTATGAGCTTCAGGATCAAGGCAGCAAATTGTGACGTCCAGCTTTGAAGTGATCGCGATCATGTCTATCGCCCCATGACAGGTGCCGTTTTTGGAGATGATCGGATCATTGATATAAGGCCATCTGAACATCTTTTCAAAATAGATGTAGAGATTGTCCTTAAGCTTATATGAATTGATCCTCTTGGTATCGCTGCATCCGTATCTTTCTTCCAGTTCAAGCAGATAGTTTTTAAGCCTGTCATCAAGATTGTCCCTGTCATAGAAGCGCAGTTCAATGACCTTGTCGTTATTTTCTATAAGCCTATCGATCGTTTTGAAATATTTATTATCGATATCGACATTGCTGATACTGTGAAGGGAGATCGATAGCTTTCTGAGGCAGCTGTGTTTCAGGATATCCGGATATTTATATAAAAGGGTGCCGTTGCTTACAAGCTGCAGTTTAAATCCGTATGAATCAAGCAGATCCAGGGTCTTTTCAAAATCCGGATGCAGCAATGGTTCACCCAGGATATGCAGATAGATATAGTCGCAGAAAGGCCTGATCTGTATTAGACAGTCCTCTATCTCTTCAAGCGTGAGGAAACTGTTTCCTTTTTTGTAGGTACAGAAAGGACAGCTGAGATTGCAGGCGTTCGTTATCTCGAGATAGACGCGTTTCATATCCTAATGATAATAAAAAGGAATTTATTATAAAAGCCGATTGAATTAAAAGGGAAAATATCGTAAGATTGTTTTGTAAAAATGAGGGAGTAGCTAACGTATTGAATATACGTGTCAAGCCAACAATCTCGGCTTTAATGCCTGGTTTGCCTTAAAATGCGAGACTCATGTATGACTTTGTTGTACATGAGTTGTTTAGATGGCTCATGTATATACATGAGTTTTATTTTAGGCGGAAAGAGGAAAGAATGAACAAATTTTATCTAGAAAACGCTGATGAAGTCCTCAAACAGGTCGATTCAAGAATCGACGGTCTAACAGAGGAAGAAGCAGCGAAAAGACTTGAAAAGTACGGAAAAAACAAGCTTAAAGAAGCTGAAAAAACGCCATTGATCAAAAGATTCATCGAATCGATCTCTGATCCGATGATCATCATGCTGCTGGTGGCAGCTGCCATACAGGCTGTAGTCAATGTTCTGCAGATGTCTGACGGCTTCAAGCTTTCGGAATTTGCGGATGTCATCGTTATCATGGCAGTCGTTGTCATCAATACGATCATGTCTCTTATTCAGGAATCCAAGGCCGAAGGAGCCATGGAAGCCCTGATGCAGATGACGGCATCAACTTCAAAGGTTTTGCGGGATGGCGAAGTGAAGGTCATCAAATCAGAAGATATCGTGCCTGGTGATGTCATCCTGTTTGAAGCGGGTGATACGGTCAGTGCGGACTGTAGAATCCTGGAAGCACACTCTTTAAAGGCTGAAGAAGCAGCTTTGACCGGTGAATCTGTTCCGGTAAACAAGATCATTGATATCCTGAATCTTGAAGAAGGAAAATCCGATGTCGGCCTGGGTGACAGGAAAAACATGCTGTTCAACGGTTCGACTGTTGTCTACGGTCGAGGCAAGGCTGTTGCTGTAGCCTGCGGTATGGACAGTGAAATGGGCAAGATCGCCGATGCGTTAAATCAGGCTGAAAAGGAGCTTACTCCGCTTCAGAAGAAGATGGCTGAGCTTTCGGTTTTCCTTACCAAACTGGTAATCATCATCTGTGTAATCGTCTTTATTTCCGGCATCATTGGTCCATTCATCGCCAATGGCATGTCATTCAAAGGCATCAAATTAGGAAATATCGCCTTGGATACTTTCATTGCTGCAATCGCATTGGCGGTCGCTGCAATTCCTGAAGGTCTGCCTGCAGTCGTCACGATCATCCTTTCGATCGGTGTATCGGCCATGGCTAAACGTCAGGCGCTGATCAGAAAACTTACAGCCGTAGAAACATTAGGCTGTACGAATATCATCTGTACCGATAAGACCGGAACACTTACCCAGAACAAGATGACGGTCGTCAAGGAATATACTGTCGACAAGAATCTTCTGGCCAAAGCCATGGCTCTGTGTTCGGATGCGGTGATCAAACCGGGAGCCGACAGTTCTACAGGTGAGCCGACTGAAGCTGCACTGGTAAACTATGCTTATTCTCTGGGCCTTCCTAAATACGAACTGGAAAAAGCGGAGCCGAGAAAAGGTGAGGCACCATTCGATTCAAACCGTAAGATGATGTCTACGATCCATCCGGCAAAAGACGGATATATCCAATACACCAAAGGTGCTCTGGATGTGATGCTGGACCGCTGTGACTATTATCTGAGCGAAAACGGCGAAATAGAAATGACTGAGGATCTCAAGAAACAGATCCTTGCAGTAAACAAGCAGTATGCATCTGAAGCTCTCAGAGTGCTGTGTGCTGCATATAGGAAATATGACAGATTCCCTGGTTCTCTGGAACCTGAAAATCTTGAATTAGGGATGACCTTCATCGGCATCGTCGGTATGATCGACCCATGCCGTCCGGAAGTCTATGATGCGATCAAGGAATGCCGCAGTGCCGGTATTACTCCGATCATGATCACCGGCGACCATAAGGATACGGCGATTGCTATCGGCAAGGATCTGGGTATCATTTCCAGTGATGATCAGGCAGTTGAAGGCCATGAACTGGATAAGTACGATGATGAGCAGATGAAGGAAGTCGTAACCAGATATTCCGTCTATGCCCGTGTTCAGCCTGAACACAAGACCAAGATCGTCAATGCCTGGAAGGCCAGAGGCATGGTTACAGCCATGACCGGTGATGGAGTCAATGATGCTCCTTCGATCAAGGCGGCCGATATCGGTATCGGTATGGGCATCACAGGAACTGATGTAACCAAATCCGTTGCGGATATGGTATTGGCTGATGACAACTTCGCAACGATCGTCAATGCGGTAGAAGAAGGCCGTAAGATCTACGACAATGTCTGCAAAGTCATTCAGTTCCAGCTTTCTACCAACCTATGTGAAGTCATCATCATGTTTGTCGCATCGATCCTTAACTTTACACTGCTCAGACCTGTTCATCTTCTGTGGATAAACATGGTCACAGACTCTTTGCCGGGTCTGGCTCTGGGCATGGAGAAAGCCGAAGGCGATGTCATGAGAAGAAAACCGCGCAGTTCTGAAGACGGAATATTCGCAAATGGTGCTGGCACTGATATGGTATGGCAGGGTCTGTATCTTTCAGTTATTGAACTGGCTGCCTATTTTATCGGACTGTATCTGGAGACCGGCAAGCTTTCTTTCTTCGGAATCCCTGATTGCGCAAACGCTATAGCCATGGCATTCCTTACCGTAAACTTTGCGGAGATCTGCTGCGCTATCAATATGCGTTCCCAGAACAAGTCGATCTTCTCTAAGGAAATGTTCGAACACTTCAACTGGTGGCTGTTCGGCGCTGTTGTAATAACTGTTATTATCACCCTGGCTGCAATCTATGTACCGGGACTGTGCAATGTGTTCGGCATTGAAGCTGGAACATTTGAAACCAAGGAACTGCTGATCTGTGTCGCTCTTGCGTTAACGACATTCCCGGCTTTCGAATTAGGAAAGTTCCTCAAGAGAAAATACATGTTAAAGGCTCAATAGAGCCTTTTCAATTTATGATGGTTATAAAAGTTTTGATTGGCTTAATATTTGTTTTTGCCTTGATCATCCTTGCTTTCGCTTATCTTTCAGAATCTGAAAATGCGGATTATCTGATTGTTTTAGGCTGCAAGCTCGATAATGACAGACCAGTTCAGGCTCTGATAGACAGGATCGACAAATCTGTAAGCTATCTAATGAAAAATCCTGGATGCAAAGTCATAGTAAGCGGAGGAATTACTCAAGGAAACACAGTCAGTGAAGCTCAGATCATGCATGACCTTCTTGTAAATAGAGGAATTGAAACTGAAAGAATCATAATGGAACAAGAGGCGAAAGATACCTATGAGAATTTCTACTATGCCAAAAAACTGCTGGATAAGGATAAAAGAATCTGTTTCTGCAGCAGCGATTATCATATTTTAAGAAGCAGACTGATGGCATTGAAGAACGGCCTTAATGTCAGCAGTATCTGCAGCAGGACTTCACTGAAGGAAAAGCTTATCCATCTTCCTCTTGAAGAGTATTTCATCATATCGAATCTGATAAAAAGGTAAGATTTTTAGACCTGATGTGCTAATAAAACTGAAGATAGATTTATAATAATTATGGGTACTTTTTATTTTTCTGGAGATTATGTTATGAGAAATAGACTGTTAGTTTTATTATCGATCGTCATGATGCTGTGCTGTGTCTTTACTGTGAAGATCAATGCGGATGTTGCATATGACAGCATTACTTATTCCAAACAGGATCTGGATGATATAAGAGGAATAGCATATCCGAAGAGTTTTGCGGTTTACGATAATAATGATAATAAACTTGGTGGAATCAGTATTAACTACAGTTATAAATATGAAAACGAATACGGTTTTGACATTCATATTTCAAACGCTACCTACAGAGCAATCCGAAGCGACAGAGAAAAATACAGATTGCATGTAACTTACAACGATGATGTGACAGTTGACCACGGACCGCTATACAAAAATGCCTATCAGAAAGAAGAAAGCCCAGAAAATATAATGAGCTATTCTCCTGGAAAAGCTGAATATAAGGAATTATATTATGTCATAATCGATAGAGATATTTACGATGTACAGATAGGTTTCAATAACAATACCTTATTGCTTAACGACTACAGTGAAGAAAACGGAAAAGTGATATGGAGCGTAAATTACAGACAGAATTCCTTAGATTTACGTAATGCGTTCAGTCAGTATCTAACTGATCCGGAAAATAACTTTACGCTTTCTTATAAGAAAACAAGCGATGATTCTACTGTCTCTTTCGAAAGAAAAGATTTTAGTGTATCTGATAATGGACAGCTGTATTTAGACTATACAGTTGACGGTGAATCCGGAACTTTCATCTTGGACAGCAATGGTGGGGGCGGAGGTGGAAGCGGCTATGAATATGACAGCAGCAAGTCCGACGTTACAGTAGTCATTGATAAAGATGATCAGGGAAGATATACAGTCAATGCCTTTAAGGCAGGAAAACATTTCGATACCATCTATGGCGATACTACTTCAGCAAGAAATGCTTTGATCGGTGCAGTGCAATACCTTCAGGGATATGCCAAATCCAGAATTGTACTGAATACCGATCTTATATGGGATTCTAGCATAGATGGCGATAATGATGTTGAAATTGATCATCAGTATATAGAAGGATGGCAGATTGATTATGATCATCCGGAAAAACCTGATAATGGTTTGAATATCGACTTAAACGGTCATGATATCAGAGGTTTCAGATTGTTTGTGTCTGGCTCATGGGCTTATATCTATCTAAGCAACAGTCAAAGCACGGTCTCAAATATCATCTTTAACAGTGGCGATCCTGCCATAATAAATAACGGCAATGTATTTTTGCTTGACAAAGTTAAAGTAAATAATACTGAGGGCTGTGGTATTGTTGTGAATAGTGTTGCAGAAAAGACTTACATCGGTAAAGATGCGGTCATTGATGCGAAAACCGGCGTCAGTTTTACAAATGGTGGAAATGTGAGTACTGATGATCTTGCCTGTACCATGACGCTTTTGGGAACGATCAACGCATCTTCATTCGGCATATCTTTCAATGTGATCGACGATAACCCAAAACACCGCTTTATTATCAACCTGGATGGCGAAGAGAATTCGCATTCAAAAATCAGCTGCTCAACTGGAACGGGTATTTATGTGAATGGAAATCCGGAAGTTGACATAATGTACTGTGATATAAATGCCGCAAAAGCATTGGAAATCGGCGGTGGTACATATACTGTAGCATGTTCAAAGATTAAGTCCTCAAATGGCCCTTTGTTTACTGTTAAAAATGATAGCGGTGATTCAAGAGATACCAGCATTTCGATAAAAGCTGATTCCGGTGTCGAACTGATCGCAACCGACTATATCGTTTCAGCTAATGCCAACAACGATAAGATCAAAGATATCAGCTTCTATGCTGAGGATTCAGAAGTTGAAAACGGTTTTATACAGTACGGAACAGGTCTTGTAAATGACGTTATTGCCGCCAAAGCAAAAGTCAGAGGCGGATGCTACTCGAAGAACGATATTGTAAACTATCTTGCCGATCCGGCTTTGTCTGTTGTTCAATCAGGAAAATATCAGGGATTCTATACAGTCGTCATTCCTGATCCTGTTGAAGATGTTACTGATTATGAAACATTAAAAACGGCTTTACAAAGCTCGATTGTGACGACCATCAACGTCAAGAACAACATTTCGGGAAGCGAAGATATTCTCTT
>CADCPE010000247.1 GCA_902803275.1 uncultured Erysipelotrichaceae bacterium | reverse complement strand
CAGACAGAAAAAGGATATCGTAAAATGGACGATCAGGATCGCCGGCATCATTCTTGTCATCTATGGCTCATACATGATCTATACATCGGCCAGAAAGATCGCTTTAGTCAAGACCGTTGAACAGAGCAGTACTTCGCTCAGTGAACCGGATGCAGAAAACACCGGCGATATTGGTGCCTATCTGTACAATTATCAGCTCAATGATGTCAACGGAAATAAGGTCATGCTTTCAGACTATAAAGGAAAATACATCTTTCTCAATTTCTCAACGACCTGGTGTCAGTATTGCGATGTTGAACTTCCTGAACTTATCGAATTCAATAAAAACGAAGAGGTTGAATGCATGATGATCATGACACCGTTAAACGAAGCCAACGGCATCAGCGATATCAGAAAACACGTCGAAGAAAAGAATATAACACTTCCGGTGCTTGTTGATGACAGCGGGATCTTCTTCTATTATTGCAATGTCAGCGGTTATCCTACCACCTTTGTGATAAGCCCGGACGGCTATTTCGTCGTCTATGTGCCTGGCGCCATGAATCTGGAGGGCTTCAACAGTCTACTTGAATACGCAAAACAAAACAGCAATCAGGAATGATTGCTGTTTTCTTCAGGTATGAATGAATCGAAGATGAAGCACTGATAGTACTTCCGTTTTTCTTCCAGCTCCTGCTGGGACTTGATGGTCCAGGCGACGCATTCTCCCTTGAACAGCTTTGAACAGAGTCTGAAGGAAAGGTTGTCGGTGGCAGTGCAGTCATAGGCGATATAATCAGGTCTTGACAGGAAATTCATCATCAGATAGGTGGTTATGAATTTGATGAAGAAGTTCTCTTTGTTCTGGGGATCCTTAAGCGAATCATAGGCAAGCTGACCGCGGATTATCTGCGGATGGTTTTTCCTCAGGTATGTAATGACCATCGGATTGAATGATTCCATATTATATAGACCATCATAGTTTTTCAGAAGCTCTACTGTTCTTCTTGCTGTTTCGATGCATCTTCCTTCCGGTTTGATCTCGACGACCAGTGGTGTATCTTTTTTTAGAACCTTTAATACATCTGAAAACAATGGGATCTTCTCATCGGTATCAAGAAGGGAATACTGCTGAAGCTCATCAAAGTCACATTCGATCAGTCTTTTATCAATTCCCGTCATTCTTTTAAGGGATTCATCATGGAAGATCACAAGCTGGTTGTCGGTTGTAAGCTGGACATCCAGTTCGATGCCATAACCATTCTCAACAGCTTTTCTGAAGGCGGTCAAGGAGTTTTCCGGAACATCTTCATTATTGAAGAGACCGCGGTGAGCGATATAGACTTCTTCATACGGTTTCAGTCTGTCTTTTCTTTTTGTATTTGGATATATCAGATACAGATATAGAAGTATTAGGGCAAGCAGGATCACAAGTATAGTCATAGTCATCACCTCAATGTTCATTATAGCACCATACAAAAAGCTTTCCCTTTGAAGGAAAGCTTATGTATTAAACAATTCAATCAGTTAGTAATTATTTAATGATCTTGGTAACAGAACCAGAACCTACTGTTCTACCACCTTCACGAATAGAGAACTTAGTTCCTTCTTCGATAGCGATAGGGGCGATCAGTTCAACTTCCATTTCAACGTGGTCACCAGGCATAACCATTTCAGCACCGCCTAAACCTTTAACGATACCAGTTACGTCTGTTGTACGGAAATAGAACTGTGGACGGTAGTTAGCTACGAATGGAGTATGTCTTCCGCCTTCTTCCTTAGTTAATACGTAAACCTGCGCATTGAACTGAGTATGAGGAGTAACTGAACCAGGTTTAGCTAATACCTGACCTCTTTCGATTTCGTCACGGTTGACACCACGGAGCAGAGCACCGATGTTGTCGCCGGCTTCAGCCTCTTCCAGCTGCTTGTGGAACATTTCAAGACCAGTGATAACTGTCTTTCTTGTAGGTTTGATACCAACGATTTCAGCTTCATCGTTTAAGTGAGCAACACCACGCTCAACTCTACCAGTAGCAACTGTACCACGACCAGAGATTGTGAATACGTCTTCTACTGACATTAAGAATGGTTTATCAACTTCTCTAGCT
>CADCPE010000246.1 GCA_902803275.1 uncultured Erysipelotrichaceae bacterium | reverse complement strand
GATACGCTAAGAAGGATCTACAAGGCGAAGGATATCAGCTTCGCTTCGATCGTAGCTCACGACGCCAATGCGGCCATGATGCACTACTTCCCGGAAAAGGGTCGTTCGACCCACTTAAAGAACCGGGGCATTCTGCTTTTTGATTCGGGCGGTCAGTATCCGCAGGGGACCACCGATGTCACCAGGACCGTGGCCTTGGGCAATGTTTCTCCGGAAGTAAAGAAGTACTTTACGCTGGTGCTGAAATCAATGTTCAATCTGAGTGAAGTAAGATTCCTCAAGGGATTAAACGGCAACCAGCTTGATATCCTGGCAAGAAAGGATCTCTGGGAGGTCGGCGTCGATTACCGCTGCGGTACGGGGCATGGTGTAGGGTTCAATCTTGCGGTCCATGAATCACCGCCGAATATCCGCTACGGCCATACCGACAACGGATCGGAGCTGGCAGAGATCAAGCCGGGAATGGTGTTCTCGGATGAGCCCGGTGTCTACTTTGAAGGGAAGTTCGGCATCAGGTGTGAAAATCTATTGCTTTGCGTAAATGATGCAAGCAACGAATACGGTCAGTTTCTGCGTTTTGAGCATCTGACCATGGTCCCTTTCGATCTTGAACTGATCGACAAGGACTATCTTGATGAAAAGACGATCGCGGCCTTGAACAGATATCACAGCAAGGTCTATAAAACACTGCTTCCTTATCTTGACGATGAAGAGGCACAATTCCTGAAAGAGAAGACGAGACTGATATGAAACTTATAAGCTGGAATGTTAACGGATTAAGGGCACTGATGAGCAAGGGCAACCTCATCCCTTTCATTGAGAGCGAAAAGCCTGACATCATGGCTTTTCAGGAGACGAAGATGCAGGAGGAACAGCTGAACTTCAATTTTGACGGCTATTTCAGATACATGCATTCGGCTGAAAGAAAGGGCTATTCGGGGACGATGGTCATCACCAAGATTAAACCGCTCAAGGTGATCTACGGGATCAAGGAAAAAGACGATCCCAAAGAGGGCAGGGTCATTACTCTGGAATATCCCGATTTCTATTTCGTGACCGCCTATGTGCCGAACGCGAAAGACGGCCTCAAAAGGATCGACTACCGCATGCAGTTTGAAGATGATCTGAGAAAGCATCTGCTCAAGCTCGACAAGAAGAAACCGGTCATCTATACCGGAGATCTCAATGTTGCCCACAACGAGATCGATCTGAAGAATCCTGATGAGAATCACTTCTCTCCGGGCTTCTCCGATGAGGAAAGAGGAAAGTTCTCTGAACTGCTGGAAAGCGGTTTTGCGGATTCCTTCAGAGAACTCTATCCTGAAGAAGTCAAGTACTCCTGGTGGTCCTACCGCACCAGAGCCAGAGAAAGAAATGTGGGTTGGAGGATCGACTACTTTGTTGTTTCAAAGCGTTTCATGAAGAACGTCAAGGATGCGCTGATCTATGATCAGATTGAAGGCAGCGATCACTGTCCGATCGGACTGATAATCTAGAAAGCAGGAAGTTATGGAAGTAAAACAGTTTATTGAAGAGAATTTTGAACAGATGAAAGCCGACCTCAAGAGCGTCGTCGACATCAATTCCGAATACAGTGAAGATGAAAAACCGTTCGGTTCAGGTGCGCGAAAAGCCCTTGATCAGGCCCTCAGACTGATGGAAGAAAAAGGACTCAAGACGACCAATGTCGATTACTACTGCGGTTTTGGTGAAGCTGGACAGGGTGACAAGCTCATCGGTATCCTGGCTCACCTTGATGTCGTACCGGCCGGTGAGGGCTGGGATTCTGATCCTTACGACATGATCGAAAAAGACGGTTATGTCTATGGCAGAGGAGTGACCGATGACAAGGGTGCCGGCATCGCTTCGATGTATGCACTGAAATATCTCATCGATGAAAAATATCCGTTCAAGAAAAGAGTCAGACTGATCCTGGGCTGCAATGAAGAAAAAGGTTCAGCCTGCATCAGATACTATGTATCGAAATACGGACATGTCGATTACGGTTTCACACCGGATGGGGATTTCCCGGGCATTTATGCGGAAAAGGGCATGTGCGGTGCGGTACTCATAGGCAGGAATTCCAAGATCATCTGGATCGAAGGGGGCGATGTATCCAACGCCGTATGCAAGAGAGTTTCGGCTGCCGTACCGGCTGACAGTTTTGATGAAGACAAATTCAGGACCTTCCTTGATCAGAAGGGCTTAAGATACAGCATCATCAAAGAAGGCACGACCAAGATCGTCGTCCATGGCAAATCGGCTCACGCCTCTTTGCCTGATCTTGGCGTCAATGCGTTCAACTATCTGATGGAAGCGCTGTATGTCGCCGATTTCAACGACACCTTCACCGACTGGTTCCACAAATACTTCGGACTGGATCTGCATGGTGAAAGGCTCGGCTTTGAAAGCATCAAAGATGACGTCAGTGATACTTCGATCAACTTCGGCGTGATCACCAGCAATGACAACGAGATAAATGTCACACTGGATATGCGTTTCCCGGTCAAGGCCAAGGCAAAGGATGT